>NZ_JAYVFH010000001.1:0-20085 GCF_043773265.1 Flavobacterium sp.
TTTTATATAAACTCCCGATAAATTATTATAAGCATTGGACTCTAGATTTAAATCGTTAATTTTTTTGGCAGCAGTTATAGCATTTTCATACGATTGAACAGCCGATTCTTGATCTTCAGAATATTCATAAACGGTACCTAAAGATTTTTCGCATTTGGAAATATTATGATAATCATTAAATTTTTTATAAATATTTAAGGCATCAATCAAAAAAACCAATCCAATATGATAATTATTGGTTTTATAATAAACACTTGCAATGCTGTATTTGGCATCAGCAATTCCTTTTTCGTTATTTAATTCTTCAAATATTTTAATACTATCTTTTGAATAATCAGAAGACTTATCATTCTCACCAATTATCATATAATATAGTGATAATTGCGATAATGCTTTGGCTTTTAAATCATTGTAATTTGAATTTTTGCATAAATCAAGTACGTTGTTTGTAAGTTCAATACTTTGATTTAAATTATTTATCCTAGTTTTGTAGGATTGGCTTAAAATTGAAATAATTTTTTTTCTTAATTCCATTCGCTTTTATGTTAGCAATTTAAACAAATATAATTTTTTTTTTAAATTTTGTTGAAAATAATAAATAATAAAAAAAATATTTTAAATATTTTTCATTAATTTGTAATTAAGATTATTAATTATGCAATTTGACCCAAAAGATTTAGAACATTCTGCAATTTATAAGCTTTTAACAGGTTCTGTAATACCAAGACCAATTGGGTGGATTTCTACTATTGACGAAAATGGAATTAACAATTTGGCTCCTTTTTCTTATTTTAATGCTGTCGCAGATGATCCGCCACACCTTATGTTTTCTACTGCTCGAAGCAATAATTCAAATAAAGACACTTTGAATAATGTTTTAGCTACAAAGCAATTTGTTGTAAATTTGGTTACCGAAGATTTGGTTGAACAAATGAATATTACTGCACAAGCTGTTCCTTCGAATGTGGATGAATTTATATTAGCTAATGTGACTCCTATTAATTCAGAAATCGTAAAACCAAAACGTGTAAAAGAATCAAAAATTTCGTTTGAATGTGAATTAGTTCATCATTATTTTATTGAAAATCAAGATAATGGTGGTGCTTGTGTTGTTATTGGACGTATTGTAATGATGCATTTTGATGATGAAGTTTTATTGGATAATTATAAAATAAATTTAGATAATTACAAACCTGTTTCAAGATTAGCAGGTTCTAATTATGCCAAAATAGGAGAAATATTCTCTGTAAAAAGAAGTTAATTATGAAACCAGAAAAACTCGAAATAAATTGTGCTATGCAAATTCAAAAACCAATAAATGAAGTTTTTGAAGCCATTATCAATCCCGATAAAATGTCAAATTACTTTATTTCTGAAAGCACAGGAATAATGGAAGAAGGTAAAAATTTAATTTGGAAATTTCCCGAATTTGAATCAGAATGTCCTATTCGTGTTGGCAAAATTGAAAAAAATAAATACATTTCTTATTATTGGGATAATTCCAAAATAGAGTCTTTTGTAGAAATTACATTAAGCGAAAAAGAAAACAAGTCAACTTTAGTTGCCATATCCGAAAAAAGTAGAGATATTGATGAAGCAGGAATCAAATGGTTAGCCGGAAATACATTTGGTTGGTCTAATTTCCTAGCTTGTTTAAAAGCATATCTTGAATACGGAATTAATTTAAGAAAAGGAAGTTTTGATTATTTAAAAAAATGAAAAAAATGAGGATGAGATTGCTTCGTTCCTCGCAATGACAAAATGAAAATAACAATAATTGGTGGTGGTCCAGGTGGATTATATTTTTCGATATTAACCAAAAAGGCAATGCCAAATTGCCAAATTGACGTATACGAACGCAACAAAGCTGATGATAGTTTTGGGTTTGGTGTTGTTTTTTCGGATGAAACATTGAGTGAGTTTTTATCTAAAGACATAAAATCTTATGAATTAATTAGAGAAAAATTTGCTTATTGGGATGATATTATCATTGCTCGTGATGAGCAAACTGTATCTATTTCAGGAAACGGATTTTGTGGATGTTCACGTAAAACATTGCTTCAATTATTGCAACAACGCTGTCTTGAAGAAGGCGTAAATCTTTATTTTGAAAAAGACGTTTCTGACTTATCTCAATTTTCGGATTCTGATATTATTGTGGCTTGTGATGGAATTGGAAGCCAAATTAGAACACAATTTCAATCGGAATTTGGTACAAAAATTGAGCTTAAAAAAAACAAATTTGTTTGGCTTGGCTCAACAAAACCACTCGATGCTTTTACTTATTTTTTCAGAAACACTGAACACGGATTAATTGTAGCTCATTCCTACCAATATCAAGAAGGAATGAGCACTTGGATTTTTGAATGTAGCGAAGAAACTTGGCAAAAACACGGTTTTGAAACAACAAATGAACAAGATACAGTTGCTAAAATTGAAGCAATTTTTAAAGTTGAATTAGATGGTCATTCCTTAATTACAAATAAATCACATTGGCGACAATTTCCTCACGTTACAAACGATAAATGGTTTCATAATAATATTGTTTTATTAGGCGATGCCAAAGCCACAGCACACTATTCTATTGGTTCAGGAACAAAATTGGCAATGGAAAGTGCCATTGCTTTATCAGATTCTATTGTTGCAAATCCAACAAATTATCAATTGGCTTTTGAAAATTACGAAAAATCACGCCGCAATACAGTCGAAATGATTCAGTATGCAGCCAATGTTTCGCTAGATTGGTTTGAAAATATGGATAGAAACAACCAACATCCGTTTTATCAATTTGCTTTTGGTTGCATGACACGATCTAAAAAAGTAACATTTGAAAACCTTCAAATTCGGGATAAATCTTTTACAGATAAAGTATTAAACGAATTTTATTCGAAAAATAACTGTCACATTGAGCTTGTCGAAGTGCCAGCTTTTTCAAAATTCAAACTTCGTGATTTAGAACTTCAAAACCGAATAGTGATGTCTCCAATGGGTCAATATTCGGCAGAAGATGGATTAATAAACGATTGGCATTTTCAGCATTATACTTCTCGAGCCATTGGTGGTTTAGGATTGATTTTGACCGAAATGACAGCAATTTCCGAAACTGGACGTATAACTTTAGGTTGTGCAGGTATTTACAATGAAAATCAAATAGTTGAATGGAAAAAAATAAATAATTTTATTCATCAAAACACACAATCAAAAATCGGAATTCAATTAGGTCATTCAGGTCGAAAAGGATGTTCTAAAATTCCTTGGGAAGAAAAATTCGATGGAACAAGTTGGGAATTACTTTCAGCTTCACCAATTCGGTTTAACGAAAATTCACTCATTCCAAAGGAAATGACCTTGTCAGATATGGATGAAATCATTTCTCAATTTGTTCAAGCTACAATAAATGCAAACAAAGCAGGATTTGATATGATTGAATTGCAAGCGCATCACGGATTTTTATTAGCTTCTTTCCTATCTCCTTTAACAAATATAAGAACTGACGAATTTGGAGGAAACATTGAAAACAGATTAAAATTTCCATTACGAGTTTTTAACGAAATGCGTACTGTTTTTCCAAAAGAGAAACCAATGTCAGTGCGAATTTCAGCTTCTGATTGGGCAGAAAACGGAATTTCAGAAGAAGAAGTTTTTACAATTGCAACGGCTTTTAAAACTGCTGGTGCTGATATTATTAATGTATCAACCGGAAATACAGTTGCTCATCAAAAACCACAAACTGGCAGAATGTGGCAAGTTCCTTTTTCGGATGCAATTAGAAATACGGTTCACATTCCAACCATAACAACTGGTTACATTCAAGATATTGATCAAATTAACACTATAATTCTAAACGGAAAAGCCGATTTGGTTGCCTTGGGAAGACCATTGCTACTCGATCCAAATTTTGTTAGAAATGCTCAAGCTTATGAAAATTTTCAATCTGATGATATTCCAAACCAATACAAAGCTGGAATTACACATTTATATCCGTTAAAAACTTCTGAACGAAAACAAATGGAAGGAATGAAAAAAGCGTTGAAACCGAAGAGTAATAAAAAGTAAAATGAAAGACAAAAAGTCAAAAATAGAAGTGCAAGGTTTTGAGATAACAGTTGTTAACCAAAATAATAACGATTATATCTCAATTACTGATATTGCAAAACAAAAAAATTCTGAAGCAACAGGATTAGTAATTGCACATTGGTTAAGCACAAAATTTACTATTGAATTTATGGGTTTGTGGGAGCAAATGCATAATGAAAATTTTAATGTTACTGAATTCCGTAACATTAAAAATGAAGCTGGTAGTAATGGATTTATTTTATCTTCAAAACAATGGATTGAGAAAACAAATTCTATTGGGATTATTTCAAGTGCTGGACGTTATGGTGGAACTTATGCTCACAAAGATATTGCTTTTGAATTTGCTTCTTGGATTTCTGCTGAATTCAAACTCTATTTAATAAAAGAATTCCAACGGTTAAAAGATGATGAAAATTCAAGATTGTCTTTAGCTTGGAATTTAAATAGAACGTTGTCAAAATTAAATTATCGCATTCATACCGATGCAATAAAAGAACATATTATTCCAGAAAACATTACTAAAGAGCAAACTAGCATAATTTATGCAACAGAAGCTGATGTATTAAATGTAGCATTATTTGGAAAAACAGCTAAACAATGGCGTGATGAAAACATAAAATCAGATGGGAATATTAGAGATTATGCCACAATTGAGCAATTATAAGTCTTGGCAAATATTGAAAGTATGAATGCTGAATTTATAAGAATGAATTTGCCACAAAAAGAGCGATTGATAAAATTGAATCAAATGGCAATTGTTCAAATAAAATCGATTACAAATAATCCTGCTATTCAAAAATTAAAAGAATAGTTTATGAAACATTACCAAGATAATTTTGCTCAAGACAGTTTGCCAAGTGAAAATTTGCAACCCAATTATATATTGGATTCTCCACAATTCAATCATCCAGAAATGCTAAATTGTGTAGAACGTTTATTGGATATTCATATTATAAATGGAAACGGAAATACAATTTGTCTTAGAACTTTTTCTGAAACTTGGACATACAATGATTTATACGAAAAAGCCAATCAAATTGCACACGTTTTAGTTGATGATTTAGGTTTGCAATCTGGAAATCGAGTTTTATTACGTTCTGCCAATAATCCTATGATGGTTGCTTGTTGGTTTGCTATTCTAAAAGCTGGAGGAATAGTAGTTGCAACGATGCCTTTATTGCGTTCCAAAGAAATTACAACAATTGTAGATTGTGCCGAAATCTCTCACGCCATTTGCGATAGTGATTTATCCGAAGAAATAAATTTAGTAAAATCCGATTATTTAAAAAAAGTTTGCTTTTACAGAAATTCAGATTTAGAAAAATTAATGCAAGCCACCCGAGCCAATGGCGAACTGGGCGAAGCCAAACCAAAAACATTTTCTAATTATCATTCCAAATCAGATAGTGTTGCTTTAATTGGATTTACTTCTGGAACAACAGGTTTACCCAAAATGACAGCGCATTATCATAAAGATATTCTTAATATTTGCGAAGCATTTCCTCAATATTCATTACAACCAACTCCAAACGATATTTTTACAGGTAGTCCACCTATTGGTTTTACATTTGGATTGGGCGGATTGGTTTTGTTTCCGATGTATTTTGGTGCTTCTACATTTTTAATAGAAAAACCAAGTCCTGATTTGTTATTGAAAGCTATTCAAAATCATAAAGTTACTATTTGTTTCACCGCTCCAACTGCTTGGCGAGTTATTACTTCCAAAGTTACAGATTTTGATATTTCGAGCTTGCGCAAATGTGTTTCTGCTGGCGAAAATTTGCCTATAAAAGTTTGGCAAGATTGGTTTGATGCAACTGGCTTAAAAATTATTGACGGAATTGGAGCAACCGAAATGCTTCATATTTTTATTTCATCAAATGAAAATAATATGAAACCAGGTGCAACCGGCAAAGCAATTACTGGTTACGAAGCCAAAATTATCGATTCAAACGGAAATGAAGTTTCAAGAAATCAAATCGGACGATTGGCTGTTCGTGGAATCACAGGTTGCAAATATCTAAATCGTGAAGAAAAACAACTAGAATATGTTCAAAACGGTTGGAATATCACTGGAGATATTTTCCTTCAAGACGAAGAAGATTATTTTTGGTTTGTTGCTCGTGGCGATGATATGATTATTTCTTCTGGCTATAATATTGCTGCAATTGAAGTAGAATCTGTACTTTTGACACATCCTGACATTTTGGAATGTGCAGTGGTTGGTTTGCCCGATGAAGAACGCGGAATGTTGGTTTGTGCCTATGTAGTTTTGAAAGATTACAATGAAGCATCCAATAAATTATCAAGAGAAATGCAAGATTGGTTTAAAGAAGTAGCTGCACCTTATAAATATCCACGACTATTATATTTTGTAGAAGAATTGCCAAAAACCGAAACAGGAAAAATACAACGATTTAAATTAAAACAGTAGTAAGATAAAAGAATTAAGTAGTAAGATTTTAAAAAATGAGAAAAGCATTCATCATAATAAGCATTACAGTTTTAGCAATAACAGGGATTTTATCCTATATCAATTGGAAATTTTTAATCCTTTTGCTAATTTTCATTCCATTGATTTGTATGGGATTGTACGATATGTACCAATCCAAAAAAACCATCCGAAAAAACTTTCCATTACTTGGACGAATGAGATATGTGCTTGAATCTGTCGGACCAGAAATACGTCAATATTTTGTTGAAACCGATCTCGACGGAAAACCATTCAATCGTCTCCAACGTGCTTTGGTTTATTCGCGTAGCAAAAAAGAAACTTCTTCCAAACCATTTGGAACACAACTAGACGTATATGAAGTTGGCTACGAATGGATAAATCACAGCATTAACGCTATTCCGTTTGCCGAAAGCGATCATAATCCGAAAGTAAAAATTGGTTCGTCACAATGTTCAAAACCTTATGATGCAAGTTTATTTAACATCAGTGCGATGAGTTTTGGTTCGTTAAGCAAAAACGCTATTCTTGCCTTAAATGCTGGAGCAAAACAAGGTGGTTTTTTTCATAATACTGGCGAAGGTGGATTGTCTCCTTATCATTTACAGGAAGGTGGTGATGTTGTTTGGAATATTGGAACTGGATATTTTAGCACACGAACTCCAGACGGAAAATTTTCGTTAGACGAATTCATAAAAAGAGCTACACTCGAAAATGTAAAAATGATCGAAATAAAATTCTCACAAGGAGCAAAACCAGGTCACGGCGGAATTTTACCTAAAGAAAAAGTAACAGATGAAATCGCTGCAATTCGATTGGTCGAAAAAGGAAACGATATCGTTTCACCACCAAAACATTCAGCTTTTACCAATCCGTTAGAACTAATGGATTTTGTTAAATTATTACGTGAAAATTCAGGCGGAAAACCAATCGGAATAAAAATATGTATCGGAAATAAATCGGAATTCATTTCAATATGTAAAGCAATGGTGCAAACCCAAACCTATCTCGATTTTATAACCGTTGATGGTGGCGAAGGCGGAACTGGTGCAGCACCACCAGAATATTCTGACCACGTTGGAATGCCTTTGCGCGATGCTTTGGCTTTTGTCTACGATTGTTTAAACGGATTCGGAATCAAAAATCAAATTAAAATTATTGCCAGCGGAAAAGTAATTTCAGGTTTCGATATTATTCGATGCTTGTCAATTGGTGCCGATGTTTGTAATTCGGCACGAGGAATGATGTTTGCTCTCGGTTGCATTCAAGCACTTGAATGTCACGCAAACACTTGTCCAACAGGCGTTGCCACTCAAGATCCCAATTTAATGAAAGGATTAGTTCCTGAAGAAAAAAGTGTTCGTGTGGCTCGTTATCAAACCGAAACCGTAAAAAGTGCGATTGAATTAATGGCTTCCGCAGGAATCAATCATCCTGATGGTGTAACTCGCGACGTAGTAAGCACGCGTGTTGAACGCAATGTAACCGAAACTTTTGCCCAAACTTTTCCCGAACTAGAAAACGGATGTTTGTTAAATGAAAATACAGTTCCCAAAGAAATTTTGTACTTTTGGAAAATTGCTAGTGCTGAAAAGTTTTAGAAAAATCAGGAGCTATTTCCAGCTATACGTTGCAATCTTTTCCAAACCTTAAAGGTTTTAAAAAGGATTTCCACTTCTATCTGGGCTAAGCTTATCAGTAATCGTAAGAGATTAATAAAAATTAGTGATAATTTGTGTAATTCGTGTAATTTGTGGTAAAAAAAGAAAAAACAATGAACCAACCATTTACAGAACAAGAAAAAATTCGTTTTAAACACGTTGATTATGCAGGAATTGTTTTCTATCCGCGTTTTCTAGAAATGCTCAACGATTTAGTTGAGGATTGGTTTGAAGAAGCACTCGACCGACCATTTTCTAAAATTCACGAAACCAACGGAATTCCAACTGTCGATTTAAAAGTACAATTCAAAAAGGCAGCTCGTTTAGGCGAAGTTTTGACTAAAAAATTATGGGTAATCAATCTTGGTGGCGCTTCAATTAATTGCGGTTTTCGCTTTGAAAATCATAATAACGAAATTGTTCTCGAAGGTGAAGTTACACTAGTTAATGTTGCCATTGCAGAAGATAGAAATAACATCAAAGCTGAACCTTTTTCTGAAGAAATCAAGAAAAAAATTATGAATTACCTAATAACATAATATCAACACAGATTAAAGAAATTAGAAAAATTTCCGCGGATTATTTTCATTTCTTCAATTTCTCAAATCTGTGTTCCAAAATAAACAAAAATGGAATTCAAAAAATTCAAAGCAGCGACCGTTCAAACCTCACCTGTTTTTCTCAACGTAGAAAAAACAATAGACAAAGCGATTTTTTTCATCAAAGAAGCAAGTAAAAACGGAGCACAATTAATCGCTTTTCCCGAAGTTTTTGTAGCTGGTTATCCGTATTGGAATTGGATTATGACGCCAATTCAAGGTAGTAAATGGTACGAACAATTATACAAAAATGCTGTGACTGTTTCAGATGACGTAATGAAACCCTTATTTCAAGCGGCAAAAGAAAACAACATTCACATCGTAATCGGAATAAACGAAAGAGGAAATTCTTATGGCGAAATTTACAATACCAATTTAATCATCGATAACAACGGAATTCTAATTGGAAAACACCGAAAACTAGTTCCCACTTGGGCAGAAAAACTCACTTGGACATCAGGCGATGGTTCGTCTTTAAAAGTATATAATACCGAAATTGGACCCATCGGAACGTTGGCTTGTGGCGAAAACACCAATACTTTAGCACGTTTTACATTATTAACGCAAGGCGAATTAATTCATATTGCTAATTATATTTCGCTTCCTGTTGCGCCACCCGATTATGATATGGCAGAAGCTATAAAAATTCGAGCTTGCGCACATTCATTCGAAGGAAAATTGTTTACCATTGTTTCTTGTTCAACAATATCAAAAGAGATAAAAGATGCGTTGCGAGCTGATGTTCCTAATGTTGATGAATTATTGACTAGAAAAAACTCAGCATTTTCGGGATTTATAGGACCAAATGGAGCAGTTATTGGAACACCATTAATTGATGATGAAGGCATTATTTATGCTGATATCGATTTAGAAAAATGCATCCAACCAAAGCAAATGCACGACATATTAGGACATTACAATAGATTTGATATTTTTGATTTACGCGTAAATACAGCACCAACTAGAAATATTACATTTATTGACAATCACGAGGAGTTTAATAAGAGATAGATTTTGGCTAAAGCCCAATTTGAATAATAATTATTGTTCTTCTGGCTAAAGCCAGAAGCAATTGAAACGAATTTGATTAAATTTTATAATTTCATTTTAATAGATTAATTACAATGGGTTAAACTTACTAAAGCCAGAAGCAATTTAAACAGAATTTGATTTAATTTTATAATTTCATTTTAATAGATTAATTACAATGCGTTTAACCTGCTAAAGATATAAGCAATTGAAAAATAATTAGATAAAATATTATCATTTCATTTTATAAGATTAATTGCAATGGGTTTTAACCCATTGAATATAAGAATATAAAAAAATAGAATTTTAAAATCAATTACAATAGGTTTTAACCCATTCATTTAATATATATTAATAAAAATAAAATATGCCATTTGTAAAAGTTTATATACATTTTGTTTGGAGTACAAAAAATAGAGTTCCATTTCTTGAAACTTTAGATATAAGAAAAGCAATGTGGAAACATATTAAAGAAAATGCAATTGAAAAAGGTATTTTTGTTGATTATGTAAATGGATATAATGATCATTGTCATTGTTTGGTATCATTGGGAACAGAACAAACTATTTGCAAAATAATGCAATTAATAAAAGGAGAATCAGCATTTTGGTTTAATAATCAAAAGTTTATTTTAGATAAATTTCAATGGCAGAACGAATATTTTGCAGTTTCAGTATCAGAATCTGTTATTGAAAAAGTAAGGAATTATATTAAAAATCAAGAGGCACATCATAATAAAAAATCATTTCAAGAGGAATATGAAGAATTGATTGATAAATTTGGATTTCAGAAATTTAATGATGAAGAATAATTTAGCTTCATTAATATTCCTCTGACTAAAGTCGGAGGCAATTGAAAAACAATTAGATAAAATAGTATAATTTTTATTTTTTAATATCAATTATAATGGGTTTTAACCCATTGAAATAAAAAATAAAAAATCCAACATCAATAGCAATGGGTTTCAACCCATTGCTTAAAATGAAATAATCAATTTGGCTTTAGCCAAAAATTAAAAAAAATGGAAGCAAAACATTCCGACAATCAAATTGGTCGCGCAAGAGTTCAAGACACACCAGAACTCGAAGCATACTATAAAGAATTAGAAACTCTTGGAGCTGGTGCCTTATGGACAGTAGCCAACGATATCGAACCTTGGGAACCAAGAAGTTCATCTGTTCCAATGCTTTGGAAATACGATGATTTACGAGATTTAGTCTTAAAATCATCCGAACTCGTAACTCCAGAACAAGCAGGAAGAAGAGTTGTATATTTAGTAAATGATAAGCGAAAAGACGTTTCAGCAGCGGTTGGTTGGCTGTACACAGGAATTCAAGTTACAAAACCTGGCGAAAGCACATCTGCTCACAAGCATAAAGCATCTGCATTGCGATTTATTATGGAAGGTGAAGGTGGTTATACTGTGGTTGACGGAAATAAAATCACGTTTGAAGTCAACGATTTTGTAATAACTCCCAATTCGACTTGGCACGAACACGGTTGCGATGTAAATGGTAAAACGTGTATTTGGCAAGATGGTTTGGATATTCCGTTAGTTAATGCATTAGAAGCTAATGATTATGCAGTTTATGACGGAAAACAACAAGTAGAAAAACCAACCAATCAATTATCCAATTCGTTTAGTGCTTCGGGATTAATTCCTGCTGATTTTATTTGGAACAAACCCTATTCGCCATTATTCAAATATTCTTGGAAAACTGTTTATCCTGCATTAATCGAATCATTAAAAGTCAATACAGTAAATCTTTTCGACGGAATTATAATGCAATATTCCAATCCGATAACTGGCGGACACGTAATGCAAACATTAGGAGCTTCGATTCAATTATTACCAGCAAGTTTTAAAGGAAAAGCACACAAACATACAGGTTCATTCGTGTATCAATGTGCAAAAGGAAAAGGATTTTCTATAATAAATGGAGAACGATTTGACTGGAAGGAAAGAGACATTTTCTGCATTCCATCTTGGGCTTTGCACGAACATCACAATTTATCGGATAACGAAGATGCCTGTTTATTTTCGTTCAACGATTTACCAGTTATGGAAAAACTGGGATTGTATCAAGAGAAAAATTATGAAGAAAATAATGGAAATCAGATTATTTAGAAGCGAATGACTTGGGCATTTTAGCAATCCATATTCCTGCTTTTCGTTTCAATCTTTTTTCAATTGCTTTGGGTTTAAACCCAAAGCAATTGAAAAAAGGATTTTCTCTTCAATCAGGGCTAATTGAAAAACCATTTTAACAAAATTAAACTATTTTAATAATACAGACGTTGCATTGCAACGTCTCTCCAAAATAAAAAAAATGAAACTATTAACATATAAAACAAACGAAACCGAACCAAGATTAGGATTTATCCACAACAATCAAGTAATTGATATGGAAGATTTTGGAGAAATATCTAATTTTCCATTGCCATCAACTATGTTGGAACTAATT
This sequence comes from Flavobacterium sp., assembly GCF_043773265.1. Taxonomy (GTDB): domain Bacteria; phylum Bacteroidota; class Bacteroidia; order Flavobacteriales; family Flavobacteriaceae; genus Flavobacterium. Next base: position 12,284 of record NZ_JAYVFH010000001.1, read on the forward strand.
GATATGGGTTATGAATTAGTCGAAGAACTAAACGATATGATTTCCGAAACTGAAGCTGGGCTTTTTGAAGAAATTGCATACGAAATGGACGAAGTTACCTTCCTTGCTCCTATTCCAAAACCACGAAAAAATATTATTGGTATTGGTCTAAACTACACCGAACACGTTGCCGAAAGCGCACGAACACTTGACACCACCGGAAAATTACCTCAAAAACCAATCATTTTTTCAAAACCACCAACAACGGTTACAGCAACCAATACCGAAATTATAAAAAACACAAAACTCACCGAACAATTGGATTGGGAAGTAGAATTAGCGGTTGTTATTGGCAAAAAAGGAAAGTACGTTCCAAAAGCAGATGCAATGGATTATGTTTTTGGTTATACTGTAATAAATGATATTTCGGCGCGTGATTGTCGACGTGAAGGACAATGGATTGTTTCTAAAGGACAGGATACGTTTGCACCAATGGGACCAATTTTGGTAACCAAAGACGAAATCGAAAATCCGCATAACTTAAATTTATCTTTAAAAGTAAATGGCGTTGAAAAACAAAATTCAAACACTAAATTTTTATTATTCAACATTAATGATTTGATAGAAGATTTAAGTACCGTTTTCACTTTAGAACCAGGAGATATTATCGCAACAGGAACACCTTCAGGAGTTGGCGCAGGAAGAAATCCTCAAGAATGGTTGTATGATGGTGATGTTATTGAAGCTACTGTGGAAGGTATTGGAACGATTGTGAATACTGTGAAAGAAATTTCAATTTAAGATAAATTGCGTTAGGGATTACCTTCGGTCAGTTCGGCCGATGGCCTCGGGTGAAGTGAAAATCCTTTTTTGTAAAAAAAGATTGTAACGGAAAGCCCGACCTGAAAGGGAACGCCATAAAAAAACAAGTTTCTATAATCAACTTGAAACTTTAAACTTTAAACAAATGAATAGAAAATTTAGAATAGGACAAATAGTTCCATCAAGTAACGTCACGATGGAAACCGAAATACCAGCTATTTTTAGAGCTAGAGAAACCATTTTGCCAGAACGATTTACTTTTCATAGTAGTCGTATGCGAATGAAAAAAGTAACCAAAGAAGAACTCGAAGCAATGGATGCTATGAGTTTAAAATGTGCTCAAGAACTTTCTGATGCGCATGTTGATGTTATGGGTTATGCGTGTTTGGTTGCCATTATGAGTATGGGTCGCGGTTATCATTGTGTATCGGAAGTTAATTTACATCAAGAAACAATTGCTAATGACTTCCCTACTCCAATTGTTACTTCTGCTGGCGCATTAATTAATGGTTTAAAAGTTCTTGGAGCAAAACAAATTTCAATTATTACACCTTATATGAGACCATTAACCGATATGGTTGTTGATTACATTGAACATCAAGGAGTAAAAGTAAAAGAAAGTATTGCGTTAGAAATTCCGGATAATTTAGAAGTTGCGTCTCAAAATCCCTTAAATTTGTTAGAAATTTATAAACAATTGGATTTGACCGATGTAGATGTTTTGATAGTTTCGGCTTGTGTGCAAATGCCATCACTAGAAGCAATTGATTTAATTCAAGCTGAATGCGGAATTCCAGTAACATCTGCAGCAGTTTGTACAACTTATGAAATGATGAAAAAACTCGGAATTGAAGCAAAATCGGCTATTGGTGGCGAATTGTTAAACGGAAAATACTAAAATATGGAATGGAAAATCACAAATGGAAAATTAGTCAATAATTTCAAATTCAATTCTCAAACAGAATTGGCAACATTTTTATTGAAAATCGCAAAATATGCTGACAAAATAAATCATCATCCAGATTGTAAAATTCATAAAGCTTTTCAACTTGAAATCACTTTATTTTCTCACGATAAAAATGAATTAACAGATTTGGATTATAAACTATCAGAATATATTTCTAAACTTTATAAAAAAATTAAAATTATATAATAATTTTAATAAATTCTGTAACTTTAATATATTTAATATAGTGAAATTTGTAAAAACAAATAAAAAACTATAAAAATGGAAAACAGTAATACAAATGAGAATTTTGAAACTTTAGACACTAATTTAAATAATATCATTAATATAAATAATGATACTGAAATTTTTGAAGATTATGATTTAGATTCAGACGAAATATTTTATATTCTTCAATCAAGTTTATAACCCTAAATCAAATATCATGAATGGATTTTTCAAAACTTTAATCGCAGGATACAGTGCCAAAAAACTTGGTGGAGGTTGCATTAGTACAATAATTATTTTCTTAATAATTTTTTGGTTGTTGGGTAAAATATAATTAATAAGCAACTAATTCTTTTAGAATTTCTTCAAATCTCACTTTTGGCAAATACTGATCTTCCAACGCTTTTACAAACGGAATTGGACTTTCTAAACTTCCAACACGTTTTACAGGTGCATCCAAATATTGAAATGCATTTTCCATAATAAATGCAGAAATATCGCTAGAAATTCCACCAAATAAAGTGTCTTCTTGCAGAATTATACATTTCCCAGTTTTCTTTACAGATGTCAAAATTGCTTCTGTATCCATTGGTTGCAACGTTCTTAAATCTAATAAATCAGCTTTGATTTCTGGATTTTTAGTTAATGTTTCTAAAGCCCAATGAACTCCAGCGCCAAACGAAATTACAGTAACGTCAGTTCCTTCTTTAATTAAGGATGCTTTTCCAAACGGAATTGTATAATAATCTCTAGGAACATCTTGATAAACAGAACGATAAAGTTGTTTATGCTCAAAAAACATCACAGGATTTGGATCATTAATTGCAGTATTCAACAAACCTTTTACATCATAAGGAAACGCAGGATAAACTACTTTTAAGCCAGGTGTTTTTGTAAACCAAGCTTCATTAGTTTGCGAGTGAAATGGTCCAGCTTGAGTTCCGCCACCACAAGGCATTCTCACTACAACATCGGCATTTTCTAACCAACGATAATGTGATTTTGCTAACAAATTTACAATCGGATTAAAACCAGACGAAACAAAATCGGCAAACTGCATTTCAACAATAGCTTTTTGTCCATTTATTGACAATCCCATTGCGGCAGAAACGATTGCACTTTCGCAAATTGGTGTATTTCTAACTCTTTCTTTTCCAAATTGGGCAACAAAACCTTCGGTAATTTTAAATGCTCCACCATATTCTGCAATATCTTGTCCCAAAATAACTAAGTTATCGTGGCGTTCCATAGATTGACGCAAACTGTTAGAAATGGCATCAACTACACGAATATTTTCTACTTCATCAGAATGTGTAACATGCTCAAATTGATACTCTTTGTAAACATCATTTAATTCTTCACTTAAATTGGCTTCAAAATCTGGTTCGGCTTGAGTAATTGCCCAATTTTCGTCAATTTCTGTTTTTATTTTGGCTTTAAATTCAACATCCATTTCTTCTGAAAGAACACTTATGGAAAGTAAATAATTTTTAAAATTAGAAATCGGATCTTTAATTGCCCATTCGTCCATTAATTCCTGCGGAACATATTTTGTACCACTTGCTTCTTCGTGACCACGCATTCTAAACGTTTTAAATTCCAATAAAATTGGTCTTGGATTTAAAGCTAACGATGCTTTTAATTCGGCAATTTTTGTATAAACTTCTAAGATATTATTTCCGTCAATAATGTGGCTTTCCATTCCGTAACCAATACCTTTGTCGGCAAGGTTTTCGCAACGATATTGCTCGTTAGTTGGTGTTGAAAGTCCATAACCATTATTTTCTATTACAAATAAAACCGGTAAATCCCAAACTGCTGCAATGTTTAACGCTTCGTGAAAATCACCTTCACTTGTTGCGCCTTCGCCAGTAAAAACTGCTGTTACTTTTCCGTTTTTCATTAATTTATTGGCTAATGCAATTCCATCTGCAACGCCCATTTGTGGACCAAGATGCGAAATCATTCCAATAATTTTAAATTCTTGTGTGCCAAAATGAAAACTTCGGTCTCTACCTTTAGTAAAACCAGATTTTTTTCCTTGCCATTGACTAAACAATCGATGCAACGGAATATCTCTTCCAGTAAAAACACCTAAGTTTCTGTGCATTGGCAAAATGTATTCATCTTTGTCTAAAGCAGCAGTAATTCCTACCGAAATTGCTTCTTGACCAATGCCCGAAAACCATTTGGAAACTTTACCTTGACGCAATAGAATAAGCATTTTTTCTTCTATAAGTCTTGGTTTTAGTAATCTTTTATATAAATCTAATAATTGAATATTGGATAATTCTTTTCTGTCGAAGTTCATTGCGTTTATTTTATAAAGTTGCAAAAATATAAAAAATAGCTTCGTTACTCCAATTATTTTTGTGGAATTGTTTTTTAAAAATATTTGAAAATAGAAAGCAAATTACAAATAATATCAATTACTACTTTTACCCCAACTAACAGTCATAAACTTGGTATACTGACTAAGGAAGTATCGCTTTAATTTTCTAATAACTGAGATTTTCAAATTATACTATTTTTAAATTTCTTTAGTTTTAACAATTTCTCTAGTCTTAACAACTAAAAAAATAACTACTAAATTATAATGAATTAATTACACTTTAAATAATAATCTTACTTAACATTATTTCGGTAAACCTTAATATTATTAAAAAAAAATAAAATAATTGAAAATCACGTAGTTTTACGTATATACATTTGCAATTTTTTAATTATTTTTGTTAAATAATAATGAGTATTAGTTTATTATTTGTAAATAAATTATATTCTTAATTAATAATTTAAAAAATATAAATTTAAAATTTAAGTAATTATGAAAAAATCAATTTCTTTCCTTTTGTTAATCTTTGTTTTGAATTCTTGTAATCAAAACGAATCTAAAAATTCAGTTGATGTAAATAAATTAAATGAATATTTTTACAAACCTAAAATAAACACAGTTTATAACAAAGAGTATAATGTCCTATTCAATTCCAATAGTCTTGATAATAATGAATTGGAATATTTAAAAATTGATAAACTTTCTAAAATCATTAATGTCGAATTTAAAAGATTAAGAGGTTTTACTACGTACTACAGCAAACTAAATCCAATTAATACTGGTGAAATAATCGAATCTGCAATATTAGCATTTAGTGTTTATGAATTTAATAATAATGAAGATATTGTTCATAAGTTCTTTCTAAAAGAAAATAATAAATACACTCTAAAGTTTTCGTTATTAGAAAATGTTATGGACACTAATAATCAAGTATTTTTGTCAAGTTTATACATTCCTGATTCATTTTTAAAATCTACTATAGGTATAAATAATTTTTTTGATAAAGAAGAGGTGTTTTCCAAAAACAAAAAAATCAAAGAAATGAATTTAATCTATTTAAAGTAGTAAAAATTCATGAATCAAGAAATATATTTAAAAAAAATGGGGTTACTTTAAGACTTGCTGATCCTAAAGAATGTACAAATTGTCAAGAAACTGCTGGAAAAGTTTGTGATGCTGGTACTTATTGCACAAATGACACTCCAATTTGTGAAAAGAATGATGAAAAAGGCGATATGGTTGAAAGACAAATTATAAGTCAGTCATCAGCAGATATAATATTTAATGAACAGCTTTATTATGATTTACGTGATAATTTAATGGCAAATTACGATATTGGAGAAAAATATATTGATTATTATTACGCACTTTCAGCATATGTACAAAAAACAGATTATAATGTAGTTACTCTTTATAAAATGATATCAACTTTACCTGAATTAAATACTTCATTAGAAAAATTAATGAGTAATTCTAATAATAATGAAGTAATTATTACTGAGCAATTAAAAAATGATATGTTGTCTATTATTAACGATTTAAAACAAGTTTCAAATAATAGTGATTATCAAACTATACTAAATCAATTAGAAAATGATATAATTCTTTTAAGTAATAAGACTAAAGTGAATTTGGTTAATGATTTACATTAATAAATTTATTAAAATAATAAAATTATGTGTTTACATAATTTTATTATTATATTTTTATAGAAAATTTTCTTATTTTTTTGGCAGGAATACTTTTAGTTTGTTTAAAATCGAAATAAACAATTTTAATTTAGTAAATGTCAGAAAAATAAGGATTTTTTATCAATTTTTTATAGATTTTTGCTTTGTGTTATTTGTAATTTTCTTGATAAAAATTAATCAAAATAAATTATCTAGTGTAAATTATCAGTACGTAATAATTTTAATATCTTTACCACTTTTAACTGATTTTTCTGATTTAATTTTAGATAAATCGTGTTGGAAACCTTGGATAAGTTATAATGAATTTATATGGTATTTCCCATTAAGATTAGTAATTTGGTTGCTTACATACTTTTTTATAAAAAATGAATTTAACAAAGTGTATAAACTTTCATTCTTGATTACTTTAATAATTTCAGTTCTATTTTACACTTTTATTAAACCTTATTAATTTTATAAATAATTATAATATTGTAAATCCAATTTTGTTAACAACTTCCATAAAAACAAATTAAAATTTTCATACATTTGTATCTATGATTGGAGTATTTCCAAAGTAAGTTATTAACAAAAAAGTTTTAGTAAATGCAAAACATTCCTAGTGTTGACTTGCGTGATTTCCTGTCGGATGATCCGACACGTAAACAAAAATTTGTAAATGAAATCGGAAAAGCTTTCGAAGATATTGGCTTCGTAGCATTAAAAGGTCATTTTTTGGATGACAAATTGGTGGGTGAATTGTATGGAGAAATTAGGAATTTCTTCGCACTTCCATTAGAAACTAAATACAGTTATGAAATTCCAGGAATTGGAGGTCAGCGTGGTTATGTTTCTTTTGGTAAAGAACACGCCAAAGGTAAAAAAGAAGGCGATTTAAAAGAGTTTTGGCACTTTGGTCAATATGTTGACAAAGATTCAAAATATGCTGCGGAATATCCTGATAATGTAGAAGTTAAAGAATTGCCTCGTTTTAACGAAGTGGGTAAAGAAGCCTATCAAATGCTAGAAAAAACTGGTATTTATGTGTTGCGTGCTTTGGCTTTGCATTTAGGTTTAGACGAATTTTATTTTGATAATTATGGTAAAGAAGGAAACTCTATTTTGAGACCAATTCATTATCCGCCAATTACTCAAGAACCAGAAAATGCCATTCGTGCTGCTGCTCATGGTGACATCAATTTGATTACACTTTTAATGGGCGCACAAGGCAAAGGTTTGCAGGTTCAAAATCATGATGGTCAATGGATTGACGCCATGGCAGAACCAGACGAATTGGTAATAAATGTTGGCGATATGTTGTCGCGTCATACCAATAATAAACTAAAATCTACTATTCATCAAGTTGTAAATCCGCCAAGAGAACTTTGGGGAACTTCACGTTTTTCTATTCCGTTTTTTATGCATCCTGTTAGTGATATGCGATTGGACGTTTTAGAAAATTGTATTGATGCTGATAATCCTAAAAAATACGATGATATTTCTGCAGGTGAATTCTTGTATGAACGATTGGTTGATTTGGGATTAATAAAGAAATAAATTTTATCTTAATATCATAAAAGGCATTGAGTTTTCTCGATGTCTTTTTGATTTTAAATTACAGCTACATAATTATTAAATATATAGGAACAAAGATTGGAGAAATTTGAGAAATCAGAGAAATTTTTAAAATTATTCTAATTTCTTTAATTTGTTTTCTAAAATGAATAATTAAAAAAGGAACGCAGATTGGAGAAATTTGAGAAATCAGAGAAATTTTTAAAATTATTCTAATTTCTTTAATTTGTTTTCTAAAATAAAAAAAAAA
>NZ_JAYVFH010000002.1:0-11857 GCF_043773265.1 Flavobacterium sp.
AAACCTGAAACCTGAAACCTGAAACTAAGGAAATGTTAAAAATAATAGATAAGTACATATTAAAAAGATATTTAGCAACCTTTTCGGTAATGTTACTAATGTTTATTCCTATTGGAATAGTCATTGATGTATCTGAAAAAGTAAATAAAATGATTGCCAATAAAATTCCATTTAAGGAAATTGCAATTTATTATTTCGACTTTACTATTTATTTTGCCAACTTATTGTTTCCTATTTTCCTTTTTTTATCTATTATTTGGTTTACCTCTAAACTTGCTAATAATACCGAAATTATTGCAATATTAAGTTCTGGAATATCTTTCACTAGATTTTTAAGACCATACATTTTGGGCGCAACTGCAGTTTCAATATTTGCTCTTCTTATGGGATTTTTTATGGTTCCAAAAGCAAATGCTGGTTTTAATAGTTTTAGATTTACCTATTTAAACAATTCTGGAGTTAGTGGTATGAGAGACAACTCAGATGTTTACAGACAAATTAGCGATGATGAATATATTTATGTAAGTAATTTTAATACCGTTTCTAAAGTTGCTTTTAACTTTACATTAGAAAAATTTAAAAACGGAAAATTACTATATAAAATCAATGCTTCTAGATTAAAATGGAATGAAAAAGATAGTACATACACTATGTTTAATTATAAAAAAAGAACAATAGGTGAACTTGATGACGTTTTTGAATCTGCCGAAAAAAAAGATACAGTATTTAAATTTGATTTAGAAGATTTAACACCATTGGTGTACATAGCAGAAACACTATCCTATACAGATTTAACTAACTTTATTGATAAAGAAAGAAAACGTGGTTCATCCAACATAAATTCATATTTGGTTGTGCTTTATAAAAAATTTAGTATTCCAGTTGCAGCATTTATTTTAACAATTATTGCAGTTTCTGTATCTTCAATGAAGCGTCGTGGCGGAATGGGTGCAAATCTTGCAATTGGTATACTACTAGCATTTTCATTTGTGTTTTTAGATAAAATATTTGGCGTTTTAGCCGAAAAATCTACCTTGCCACCAATAATTGCAGTATGGATTCCTAACACAGTTTTTGGAATTCTAGCATTATTTTTATTGCGAAATGCTAAACGATAATTCTAAAAGTTATTTACACCTACATTTGATAGTATTCATTTGGGGTTTTACAGCAATCTTAGGTAGATTAATAACTCTTGACGCGCTACCTTTGGTATGGTTTAGAATGCTGTTTGCAGTTTTTTTTATTTTTATTTATATCAAATTAAAAAAAAATCCAGTAAAAATCCCTAAAAAAGTTATCCTTAAATTTCTAATTGCTGGATTGATTATCGCTTTACATTGGTTTACTTTTTTTAGAGCAATAAAAGTTTCAAATGTTTCTATAACTCTAGCATGTCTTTCTACTGGTGCTTTTTTCACTTCAATTATTGAACCAATATTTTTTAAAAAAAAAATAATTTGGTATGAGATTTTCTTCGGAGTAATTGTAATTATTGGACTTTCAATTATATTTAATGTTGAAGGAAAATATTCAGAAGGAATTATTCTAGCATTAATTTCTGCCTTTTTATCAGCTTCATTTGCTGTTATTAACAGTATTTTTGTTAAAGAATACAATCCAACAACAATATCAATATATGAACTTTCTGGTGGTGTACTTTTTTTCTCAATACTTTTATTATTTACTAATAGTTTTACAGCCAATTTTTTTCAACTTACAACTTCCGATTTAATTTATTTAATGATATTAAGTTCTGTTTGTACAGCTTATGCTTTTATTGCTTCAACCGCGGTAATGAAGTTTTTAAGTCCATATACAGTGATGCTAACCATAAATTTAGAGCCAATTTACGGAATAATTCTAGCAGTATTAATTTTTAAGGATAAAGAACAAATGAGTTCTGAATTTTATATTGGAGCAGTAATTATATTAATAACAGTTATCCTAAACGGAATTATAAAAAGCAGATTAAAAGCAACTTAACTTTTGTTTAAAACTTATAGTGTCAAATTACTTTTACAAAAGATTTAAAATTTTATCTTTGTATTTCAAACAATAACCAAATCGCACAAATCCTATGGAATATTTAGATTTTGAGCTTCCAATAAAAGAATTGGAAGACCAATTAGACAAATGTCAAATAATTGGTCAAGAATCAGATGTTGATGTTACCAATACTTGCAAACAAATTGAAAAAAAACTAGACGAAACTAAACGAAAAATATACAAAAACCTAACTGCTTGGCAACGTGTTCAGCTTTCACGTCACCCAAATAGACCATACACAATGGATCATATAAAAGCATTGTGTGGCGATTCTTTTTTTTAGAACTTTTTGGAGACAGAGGTTTTAAAGATGACAAAGCAATGGTTGGCGGATTAGGAAAAATAGCAGGTCAATCTTTTATGATTGTTGGTCAACAAAAAGGATACAATACCAAAACACGACAGTATAGAAACTTTGGTATGGCAAATCCTGAAGGTTATAGAAAAGCGCTTCGTTTAATGAAAATGGCCGAAAAATTTGGAATTCCAGTTTTATCATTAATAGATACTCCAGGAGCATTTCCAGGAATTGAAGCCGAAGAAAGAGGACAAGGCGAAGCAATTGCCAGAAATATACTAGAAATGATTCGTCTAAAAGTACCAATTATTTGTGTAATTGTTGGCGAAGGTGCATCTGGTGGCGCTTTAGGAATTGGTGTTGGTGATCGAGTTTTAATGATGGAAAACACTTGGTATTCAGTAATTTCACCCGAATCTTGTTCGTCAATTCTTTGGAAAAGTTGGGAATATAAAGAAATTGCTGCCGAAGCACTAAAACTGACTTCGGCCGATATGAAAAAACAAAAATTAGTAGATGATATTATACCAGAACCACTTGGTGGAGCACACTATGACAGAGAAACTACTTTTAAAACAGTTGAACAATATATTACTAAAGCTTTTAACGAATTAAAAGATTTATCAACAACAGATTTAGTTGCTCAAAGGATGGATAAATACAGCAAAATGGGCGAGTATAAAGAATAATATCTTACTTATCAGAATAAATACGTCTCGTCAATAAACGAGGCGTTTTTTTATGGTTATCAACAAAATATATTAGTTACTAACACGTTATTAGCATACACTTGCTAACAACTCAATTTTTGAAATAGTTTAATAAAAACTATTTTCGCTCAATGGAAAATCTTAAAAATATAAACCCTATAAGAGTAGATAAAACTACGATTATCAATCTTGAAAAAGGAAAGCTTCCGCCACAAGCACTCGACCTTGAGGAAGCAGTTCTTGGCGCCATGATGATTGATAAAAAAGGTGTTGATGAAGTTATAGATATACTCCAATCTGATGCTTTTTATAAAGATGCACACAAGCATATATTTGAAGCAATTTTTCAGTTATTCACAGATTCTCAACCAATTGACTTATTAACAGTTTCAGCTCAGTTAAAAAAGAACGCTAAGCTAGATTTGGCTGGTGGCGATTTTTATTTAATTCAACTTACTCAAAAAATATCTTCGTCTGCTCATATAGAATTTCATTCAAGAATTATTCTTCAAAAGTACATTCAACGAAGCTTAATTAGAATATCATCAGAAATTATTGAAGAGTCTTATGATGAAACTACTGATGTATTCGATTTGCTTGACAAAGCCGAAACAAAACTTTATGAAGTTACACAAGGAAACATTAAACGAAGTTCAGAAACTGCTCAAAGTTTAGTAATTCAAGCCAAAAAAAGAATAGAAGAAATAGCCAATAAAGAAGGATTGTCTGGAATTGCAACTGGTTTTGTTAAATTAGATAAAATAACATCTGGCTGGCAACCTTCTGATTTAGTGATTATTGCAGCTCGACCAGGAATGGGAAAATGTTTAGGAAAAGGAACTAAAGTTTTGATGTATGATGGTTCTTTAAAAAATGTTGAAGATATTAAAGAAAATGAATTATTAATGGGTGATGATTCTTCTCCTAGAAAAGTAATTACTATTGCGCGAGGAAAAGAAAAAATGTACTGGATTCATCAAAATAAAGCAATTTCTTATAGAGTAAACGAAAGCCATATTTTATCTTTAAAAAGAAGTAGAAACGAAGGAAATCATAAACAAGGTGATATTTTAAACATTACTGTAAAAGATTATTTAGAAAAATCGGATAAGTTTAAATCTAATTATAAAGGTTACAAAGTTGGTGTTGAATTTGAATCAAAAGAACTTCCTCTAGATCCTTATTATTTGGGACTTTGGCTTGGTGATGGTCATTCTTATAGTCAACGAATTACTAATATTGACAGTGAAATTATTGATTATTTAAATAATTATGCAACTCGATTAGAAAGTGAATTGGTGGTTTATGAGCAAGAAAATAGAACCAATAATTATTCTATTGTAAACAGAAATAAATTTACATCAGAAGAGTTTAACACTTGTATTCAAACTGAGTTACAAACTTTAGGGTTGATTCAAAACAAACATATTCCGAATAATTATTTAATAAATTCTACCGAAAATAGATTACAATTATTAGCAGGAATTATTGATTCTGATGGATATTATTCGTCAGAATTTAATTGTTTTGAAATAGTTCAGCAAAATGAAGAATTACTAAACCAAATAAAATTTCTTTGTGATACTCTAGGATTTAGAACATCGGTTAGAAAGAAAAAAACTTCTATAAAATCTACAGGATTTGAAGGAGTAGCTTTTAGATTAAGAATTTTTGGAAATTTAAACGATATTCCAACTAAAGTAGAACGTAAAAAAGCTAGAGAATGGAAATCTAAAGTAGATTGGAAAGTTACAGGAATTACTGTAGAATATGATAAAGTTGATGATTATTATGGATTTGAAATCAATGGAAACCGTTTATTTCTTTTAGAAGATTGCACTGTAACTCACAATACTGCATTTGTACTTTCAATGGCACGAAATATTGCAATTGATTATGGTCATCCTGTTGCCTTATTTTCTCTAGAAATGTCTTCTGTTCAGTTAATTACACGTTTGATATCTTCGGAAACTGGTTTGTCATCAGAAAAACTTAGAACAGGAAAATTAGAAAAACACGAATGGGAACAACTATCTGTAAAGGTAAAAGATTTAGAAAAAGCACCTTTATTTATTGATGATTCTCCTTCACTTTCAATATTTGACTTGCGTGCAAAAGCAAGACGTTTAGCATCGCAACACGGAATAAAATTAATAATTGTTGATTACCTTCAATTAATGACTGCTGGCGGAAACGGAAAAGGTGGCGGAAATAGAGAACAAGAAATATCGACCATTTCTAGAAACCTAAAAGCATTAGCTAAAGAACTTGAAGTTCCAGTAATTGCACTTTCACAATTATCTCGTGCTGTAGAAACTCGTGGCTCAAGTAAAAGACCATTACTATCTGACCTTCGTGAATCTGGAGCAATTGAGCAAGATGCAGATATTGTATCTTTTATTTACAGACCAGAATATTATAAAATTGAAGAATGGGACGACGATGATCAATCGCCAACTGCTGGACAAGCCGAATTTATTATTGCAAAACACAGAAATGGTTCGTTAGAAAACATTAGATTAAAATTCATTGGAAATCTTGGTAAGTTTGATAACCTAGAGGATTATGGAAATAGCTTTGACGATTTGCCTTCTAAAATGAATCATGACGACAATCCTTTTATGACAAAAAATCTTCCATCACCAAATGAAGCTTTTGGAAGTAATTCAAATGACGATGACAGCGATGTTCCTTTTTAAAAATATAATCCTGAGAAATCAGGATTTTTTTTGCTGAAATTTCAAATTTTTAAAACCACGTAGTTTTACGTGATTTTCACTAAAAATTTTTATTCTACATTTTTATATCTTAGCTTTATAAAATATTATCGATGAAAATCACTTTTATAAAAAAAGGTATATTTCATTTTTAATATAATTATTATAGATTTTGTCATAATATTATTCTATGTTTTTAGCAGATTTCAGTCAAAATTTCATGTATCAGTTTGCCACAATTGTATTTCTAATATTTGTGTCAATGGCTTTGTTGATAATATACAGATTTAATGTTGTTAGGAAAAAAACATACCTTGATAGATACATATCTTAAAAATTAAATTAACATATTTAACCAACTAAAAACAATAAAATGAGTGTAACAAATGTAATTTCATTAGCAACAGCTCAAAAATGGGCAGAAACTTGGAGAGCAAATCCAGATCATGTAGTAAAAGCATTTTTGATTCCCGAAGTAGATATAACAGAATTAATGGCAGAAGCCGACGTTCAAGACGCAAGAGCATATCTTGGTATTGATGAAACTGGAGCTCATAAATTAATGCTTGTTGGAGTTGATAAAAACGGTAAAGATTTAATAGATTATGAAAATGGTCTTTACATATACGATTATACAACAACATGTCCGCCAGATTGTGATGTTTCTAGTCCAATGTATAGATTATGAAATTAATTTTTAATATATTTAATTCAATAGCAAATGCATTTTTGCTATTGAATTTTATTTTATTTTTATTACAATTTTCTCAAAGAGATAAAGCATTTAAAATTTATACCATTTATCTTGGAGTGATTATAATTATTCAAACTGTATCTATTGCTTTTATTAAGTTTGGATATCAAAATTTATCTGTTTCTCATTTCTATTTTACATTACAATTTATTTTATTAAGTTTATTTTTTTTAGAACTTAATAAAATAGAATATCAAAAAAAAATAATTATTATTAGTTTACTTTTAATAACAGCTATAATTATATTAAATTTAATACTTGATAAAACAGTATTATTTAAACTGAGTTTACTTGAAATTGTTCTTACATCTCTTGCAATAATAATTTTTAGTACCTTTCATTTTTATAATATGTTATCAAGTAAAAAGAGATTTTATTTAATAAATTGTGGAATTTTAATATACATAATTGGTAGTTCAGTTCCATTCTTAATGCATAATCTACAAGCTACCTATGGTAAAGAGTTTGGCAGATTAGTTGCTAATTTAAATGTGATTTTATATACATTTTACCAAGTTTTAGTTTTTATAGAATGGAAAGTTAATTTTTCAAAAAAAGAATATGAAGGATAATTCACAAAACTATTTTTTGCAAAGTGAATCTAATGAAGTATTAGCCAGTATTTTTTTTACTTTTTTAATATTAGCAGTTGTAATAATCTTATTTTTTTACTTCTCTAGAAAAAAAATTATAAAAAAAGAACTAGAAAAAAAAGATTTAGAAATTAACCATCAAAAAGAGTTACTAAAATCAATAATAATTACACAAGAAGCAGAACGAAAAAGAATTGCTCAAGACTTGCATGATGACATTAGTTCTAAGCTAAACGTGGTTTCTTTGAACAGTCATCTTTTAAAAACTCCAAATTTATCTAAAGTTGAACTTATAGAAATTACCAATAACATTTCTAATTTAACAGCCAAAGCTTTAGAAAATTCAAGAAGAATTGCACATGATTTATTGCCTCCAGTTCTAGAAAAATTTGGTATTCATGCAGGTATTGAAGAATTGGTTGTAGAATTTAATAGTTCTAAAATTGTTGATGTTGTTTATAAAAATGATATAAAATTTGATATTTCAGAAATCGATAGGCAGTTACACATTTTTAGAATCTTGCAAGAATTACTAAACAACTCTGTGCGACATGGTAAAGCAACTGAAATAAAAATAGAATTTAAAAACGACAAAGGCATAAATACTTGTTTTTATAGCGATAACGGAATTGGTTTTAATGTAAACTCTATTGATAACATGAAAGGATTAGGAATGAAAAACATAGAAAGTAGAGTAACTTTTTTAAACGGAAAATTCACAATTGATTCGCCAAAAAGTGGTGGAATAAATGTAATTTTTACTTTTTAATATATGAAAAATACAATCAAGATTATAGTAGCCGATGATGAAGAACTATTTAGAAGTGGAGTATCATTTATTTTACAAAGAGAAAAAAATATTGAAGTAATATTCGAAGCTTCTAATGGAATAGAACTTATTAATTATTTAAAAAACAATAATAATTATCCCGATATTATCCTAATGGATTTAAAAATGCCATTATTAAATGGTGTTGAAGCCACTAAATTAATTCATAAAGAATTTCCCATTGTAAAAATAATTGCACTAACTAGTTATAATACTAAGTCTTTTATAGCCAATATGATAAATGTTGGTGCCTCTTCTTATTTAGTTAAAAATGCTACTCCTAAAGAAATGATTGATACTATAAATGAAGTAGCAGAAAAAGGATTTTATTACAGTGATGAGGTTTTAAAAGTTATTGAAGATGATATAATTTCTAATGATATAATTTCTAAAAGTACCTTTGATGTTGATTATTTAACTAAACGAGAAAGCGAAGTTTTGCAATTAATGTGTGAACAGTTTAGTACTCATGAAATAGGAGAAAAATTATTTATAAGCAGTCGAACTGTTGAAGGTCATAGAAATAATTTAATAATAAAAACAGAATCTAAAAACATTGCAGGATTGGTAGTTTTTGCAATTCAAAATAAATTGATAAAACTAGATTATTTTCATTAGCTGGCAATAGAATGTTTACCCCAACCAATAATCTCAAATGAGTTTGGAATAAAAACCGTATTGTTTTCTATAACATTACAAATACCAGTTGCTACAGATGAAAACCTTATTGATTCACTAGTTACAATTGATAATATTGCAATTGCATCTAACTCAAGTTTAGAAAGTTTTTTGCCTTTTTTTAAATTATTTAGCGATTTTATACTTTCTTGAATAGTAAAATCTGAAACCTTTGGAAGTTGAAATGGATAACCCAAACTAATATAGGAACCATCAATTTTAAGATTATTACATTCTTTAGAAAATAAGTCACAATCAGAAGCAACTTTTTTAAACTTAAATTCGTTATTGTTTGAGATTTTAAAACCTAAAATAGCAATAGACGATTCGTTTGGTGAATTGTTTGGATTTTGTTCTAATACAAAATTTAAATACAACTTTATGGATCCAGCAATTGGATGTGAAAGTTGTATTATTTGACATTTAGAACTTACACCATTTGCTTTAATAAAATTTATTATCTGCTTTAAATCAGTAAGATAAAAAGCCCTTTTTTCTAATCTTAAATTAAATACCATAAAATAATTAGCTAAGAATAAATTGAACAGATAATACTAAATAAATAACAATCATTATTACAAATAATGATACACCTATTTTTTTGACAAAATTTAAACTTCTAAAAGAATTTCCCATTGATATAGTTTCGTTTATATTCATAATAATTAGGATGTTAATTATAATCCAAAATTACAAAGTATAAATCAATCTCATATACGTAGTTTTACGTGTTTTTAGTATTAAATAAAAAAATATTTTTAACAAAATATTATCTTTGATGTTACCTATAAAAAATGTTATCTTCGGTTTGTAATTTATTCAGTTAAAATGAGAGCTTTTAAACAAATTTACATATTGTTTTTTTTAGTTTTTTTAGTTCCGATGCGAGCAAATTTTATTCTGTTGCCAATGGATGATGTTTCTCAAAAAAACCATCTAAAAGCTTATGGAATAACCTATTGGTGTTTAGATAAACAATATAAAGCAAGTTGGTTACTCAACTATCGTGGCGGTTCTTTTTTATTGCCAGATGCAGCTGAGATTAGAAAAGAATGTCAAATTAGAAATGTAAGTTTTGAAATATTATCAGATTCAGAAACCAATCAAATTCTTGAAGAAATAGCATCTCCATCACAAAATATGGAAACTGTTGTTCTTGAAAAAGCACCAAAAATTGCAGTTTATACTCCAAAAGGTAAACAACCTTGGGACGATGCAGTTACAATGGTATTGACTTATGCAGAAATTCCGTTTACACCAATATATGACGAAGAGGTTTTGTCTGATCAATTAATACTTTATGATTGGTTGCATTTGCATCATGAAGATTTTACTGGACAATATGGTAAGTTTTTTGGTGCATATAGAAATGCACCTTGGTATATAGAGCAAAAGAAAGATGCTGAAGCATTGGCAACAAAGCTAGGTTACAATAAAGTTTCTGAAGCAAAATTGGCAGTTTCTAAAAAAATTAGAGACTTTGTAATTGGCGGCGGATTTATGTTTGCAATGTGCTCTGCAACCGAGAGTTTTGATATTGCTCTTTCTGCAGAAGGTGTAGATATTTGTGAACCAATGTTTGATGGCGATGATAGTGAAGCCAATTATCAATCTAAAATTGATTATTCTAATACTTTTGCTTTTAAAGATTATATATTAGAAAGAAGACCTGAAAAATATGAGTTTTCGGATATTGATATGTCCGATAAAAGAAAAATTCCTATGGAAAAAGATTATTTTACATTAATGGAATTTTCGGCAAAATGGGATGTTATTCCAAGCATGCTTTGTCAAAACCACACACAATTGGTAAAAGGATTTATGGGACAAACAACTTCATTTGAAAGAAGTTTAATAAAATCTAATGTTTTAGTTCTTGGTGAGAATCAGTTAAACGAAGAAGCAAGATACATTCATGGACAAAAAGGAAAAGGTTTTTTTACATTTTATGGTGGTCATGATCCAGAAGATTATCGTCATCAAGTAGGTGATGAACCAACAGTTTTAGATCTTCATCCAAACTCACCTGGCTTTAGATTAATCTTGAATAATGTTCTGTTTCCTGCGGCAAAAAAGAAGAAACAAAAAACTTAGTAAATATAGATATTATTGATTGTTAAATAATTTTCACTATGTTTGTAAACAAGTTTTTATATAAATTTTTAATTTTATGATGAAAAAAATATTTTTTATAATTTTATTCATATTCGCACAGCAAATTTTTTCTCAATCAGATAAAAAAACCGTTGTAATTTCTAATCAAAACGAAGTGATATATTTAACAAATCAAGTTAGTATTGCACCACAGTTTAATGGAGGAAAAGAAGCACTTGATATTTTTATTAAACGAAATTTCAATCAACCTAAAAATGTAAAAGGAGAAGTTTCTGTCTCTTTTATTGTTGAAAAAGATGGTAGTTTATCTGAAATTGGTGTTTTAAGTGATGCAGGAAACGGAACCGCTGATGAAGCAATTAGAGTAATGTCAATTTCTCCATTATGGATTGCAGGAACTCTTAATGGAAATGCAGTTAGAGTTCAATATCTGGTTACAATTCCTATTGATTTTTAGTAAAGAAAATTCTTTATCTTGCTTTTTAATTCTCTTTTAATCCAAAAAGTAATTTTGAATTTAAATTAATTATAAATGTACCTATCTTTTATTATTAGTATAATTGGGTTGATACTTTTATTAATAAATTGTATTTTATTTATTAGCAAATCAAAGAATAAAGATGCATTACATTTAACATTAACTATCTACTTGTCTATTCTATTTATAGTTGAATTGTTATGTAATATCATTGGAATTTTAAAACCCAATTCTAATTTTTTTCTTTCTCATTATTATTTCAATATTCAATTTATTGTGCTTAGTTTATTTTTTTATCAATTGTATAAAAAAACGATTTTAAAACTTATTATATTGATAAATTTAATTGTAGTAAGTCTTTTTATTGGAAATCAATATTATAATAATCCAGCATTATATTGGAAATTTAACAACATTGAAATTGGAATAACTTCATCACTTTTATTGATTTATGCTTTAATTCATTTTTATAATAATTTAAAAGAATCACACATATATTTTTACTTTTGTTATGGATTAACCTTTTATTTAATAAGTAGTGCTCTAATTTTTTTATCAGGAAATACAGAACTTATTATTTTTTACTGAGCCGTTTTTTATAGATATTTGGGTGTTTAATTCACTTTTTTATATTTT
>NZ_JAYVFH010000003.1:0-3079 GCF_043773265.1 Flavobacterium sp.
AAATATTGGATAAACGAAATGTCTGTTTGGCTATTTTGTTCTAGCATTGATTATTTAGATTTTACTTTTTTTGAAAATAAAGAAATTGAATTAAAACAAATCCTTACTGAATTATTGTTGGAAGAAGAATTTTCTAATGAAGAGGCAAATTCAATAAGCACAAATTTTTATAATGAAATAAGTAAAGTACATAAATTATTACTGCAAGATTTAGCTGCGATTTTAGAATTTGATCCTGCTGCAAAGTCAAGAAACGAAGTATTAATTTCTTATCCAGGATTTTTTGCAATTACAGTTCATAGAATTGCATTTGAATTATGGAATTATAAAAGTACCGTATTATCTAGAGCTTTTGCAGAATATGCTCATAGTAAAACAGGAATTGATATTCATCCTGCAGCAACAATTGGCGAACGTTTTTTTATAGATCACGGAACAGGAATTGTAATTGGAGAAACCGCAATTATTGGTAAAAATGTAAAAATATATCAAGGTGTAACGCTTGGCGCATTGACTGTAAGTAAGGATAAAAGTAATGAAAAACGTCATCCAACAATTGAAGATAATGTAGTAATTTATGCCAACGCAACCATTCTTGGAGGAAAAACTACAATTGGAAAAGATGCTATAATTGGAGGAAATGTTTGGATTACTAATTCAATTCCTGCTCAATCGTTAGTATTTCATAAAAGTGAAATTGTGGTTAAAAACAAACAAAATTTTCCAGAAGCATTGAATTTTAGTATTTAAAAAAGAGAAAAATTAATTATAAAAAAGAAGTATGAAAGCAAAAAACATTTTAGAAACTATTGGAAATACTCCTGTTGTAAAACTAAGTAGATTATTTCCTAAAAATAACGTTTTTATTAAACTAGAACGTACCAATCCTGGAAACAGTATTAAAGACAGAATTGCCTTAGCCATGATTGAAGATGCCGAAAAGAAAGGACTTTTAAACGAAAACAGCATAATTATAGAACCAACATCTGGAAATACTGGTATAGGTTTGGCATTAGTTGCAGCCGTAAAAGGTTACAAAGTAATTTTGGTTATGCCAGAATCTATGAGTATTGAAAGAAGAAAATTAATGGAAATTTATGGAGCACAATTTGAATTAACTCCAAGAGAAAAAGGAATGAAAGGAGCAATTGAACGTGCTGCAGAGTTAGTTCTAGAAACGCCAAACGCTTGGTCGCCACAGCAATTTAACAATCCTGCCAATATAGAAATTCATAAAACTACAACTGCGTTAGAAATTCTAGCCGATTTTCCTGATGGCTTAGATTATATAATCACTGGAGTTGGAACTGGTGGACACATAACTGGAGTTGCCGAAGTTTTAAAAGAAAAATTTCCAAATTTAAAAGTTATTGCTGTTGAACCAGAATTGTCTCCTGTTTTAAGTGGTGGAAATCCTGCGCCACATCCATTACAAGGAATTGGAGCTGGTTTTATTCCAGAAAATTATCATGCCAATGCCATTGATGAAGTAATTCAAGTTAGTAAAGACGATGCTTACGATTTTACTAGAACGATAGCCAAAAAAGAAGGAATTTTAGTTGGCGTTTCTTCTGGAGCATCACTTGCTGCGGTTTCTAAAAAACTGCAAACTATTTCTAATGATGCAATTGTACTTACTTTTAATTATGATACAGGCGAAAGATATTTATCTATTGAAGGATTATTTTAAACGATTTAAATTTAAGCATTAGAAAAGCATCTTTAGTTTTAAGATGCTTTTTTATTTGAAACTATTTTTTAACATCTGTAATTTTATTTTTTCGTAAGTTTATACCATAAATTATTTTATGAAATTTCTAATAAAAATTTTTATTCTTTTTTCATTTTTTAGTGTTTTTGCGCAAGACATTAAAAAAGATTCTGTAGTTGTAAAAGTTGATTCTTTGTATAGAGAAGATCAGTTTTATTTTAATTTTTCTTATGGTAATCTTCAAAAAATCCCTAAAGATTTAAATCAAATTAAATTTTCTCCTGCTATTTCGGTTGGGTTTTTAAGAGACTTCCCTTTAAATAAAAATAGAACTTTTGCCTTAGCAATTGGTTTAGGTTATGCAGCAACTACTTATAATCATAATTTATATCAATATAAATCGGTTGATGTAAGTGGAAATGAAACAAGAGAATATGAAATTCTTTCAGAAGATATTTTTTATCAAAAAAATAAACAATCGCTGCATTATTTAGAAATTCCATTTGAAATTAGATGGCGAAATTCTACATTTGCAAGTCATAAATTTTGGCGAATTTATACTGGTTTTAAAGTAAGTTATTTATTTTTTGATAAATATAAGTTTGTAAATGATATTCAAACTATTGTTATAAAAAACAATCCAGATTTTAATAAATTACATTATGGTTGTTACATTTCTGCTGGATGGACTACATGGAATGCCTATGTTTATTATGGATTAAATTCAATATTTAAATCGGCCAAAATTGATGGTCAAGATATTAAAATGAATACTTTAAACATTGGATTGCAATTTTATATTTTATAACCAAAAACACCACAATACTAATTGTGGCAACATACCAAAGGTGTAACCCAAAATCAATTCGGTTAACGTATGTGCTTTCATATACAATCTTGAAGTTGCAACCAAACCAGAAATTAAAAATAAAATAGCGACAATTGCAATACAATTTTCTTGATGATGGATGCTTAGAGCAATTGCAAAAAATGTTAATGCGCTTATTGCAATCATATGTATGCTTGCTTTAATGTTGGCTAACACAAATATCAAAGCTATAATTGTACTAATAATGCCGCCAAGAAAGAAAAAATAAAGCTCTGGAAATCTATCAATTGTAACACTTTTTTGAATTAAAACAGCTGTTAAACTAATTTGTACTAGTAATGGCGCTTTTCTTTGCGAAGTTTCGGTAAGCATTATAGTATCAACTTTTCCAAAGGTTCTTAATAAATAAAAAAAGGTTAAAGGCAATAAAAAAGTTATAATTATTACTTGAAATAATAATAAAAAATACTGTTCTCTTGAATAATAATTTTGATTAAAAAAGATATAAAAAAGTGTTCCTAAAATTGGAATAAAAATAG
>NZ_JAYVFH010000004.1:0-28218 GCF_043773265.1 Flavobacterium sp.
CCATCAATTTCGGTTGGTTTTGTTATCCAATTATAATTATTGAATTTAGATTTTAAAAAAGCATCTATCTGATTTTTATATTCTGGGTTTTGAGTTTTATAATAGGATTCTGTCAATCCTAAAACCAATGCTGCTTCTTGCCAATGCTGAATTGCGTTTCGCTTATAATTGCCTTTTAAGATATCAATAATAATAAGTCGTTTGTTATCTGTGAGTTTTATTGTTGGTGTGTTTTTAAGCCATTTTAAAGCTTTATTTGCAACAAGTAATGTGTAATCCTTTTTGTTAGTTATTCTACCAATATGAATTCGGCTTTGCCACGTATTGAACTGTGGAAAAACGTCTAACAAAAGTACAATTAGAAAAAGGCAAACAAGGAGTATAATTATTATATTCATATTAAACAATATAACCCATTTTATTTTCTAAATCTATCGACATTTGATACTTCATTTCATTAGTAATTTTAGAATTTATAAGCCACGATTCATCATAAACTTTAGCATTTTTTATTAAATCTTTGTGTTTATCAATAAGTTCGTCTGTTGACATTATATACTTAACTGGATTTCCTCCAAAAACTGAATTGGCTGGAATAGATTTTGATATAACACTACCAGCTGCAATTATTGAGTTTTCTCCAATTGTAACTCCTGCCAAAACTATTGATCTTGCGCCAATAAAGACATTATCTTCTACAATAACTTTTCCTATTTTAGTGTAATTCAATTTATTTTGCGTGCTTGCATCATGTGCTAAAAAATAAGTAAAAGGAGCAATTGTTACATTATTTCCAATTTCTATTAACCAACAATGAGAAATATCAAAAACAACTCCAGAATGAATATTACAATTGGAACCAACTTTTAAACCAGCTTTAATATAATCTTTTAGCCAGATTTCTTCATTTAGCCATTTTCTAAATCTTGTTTTTAAAAAATTTATAATTTTCATTTGACATTTTTTATTTTAACAAATATATTTAATTAAAACAATTAAAAAAAGGAAGTTGAAAAAATCAACTTCCTTTTATATTTATAATTAATATTAATGCTACAATATAGTATTTAACTTTAAAAGTTTACAATATTGGAATCCAATTCCAATATTGTAAACTTTTTTATTATGAAATCAATTTATATATCTTTTCAATTTCGCTTTCTGTTCCTAATTTTAGCTGAGAAAGATTATTTGAAAGTGTTTTTCGCAGTTCTTGATTTTCAATTAATAGTATCAATTTTTGGGCAATTGCTACTGGATTTATTTCGGCTATTATTCCAGTTACATTATTTTCAATTTGATCGTTTACGGTGCTAAAATTGGTAACTAAAATTGGTTTGGCAAGAATTTTGGCTTCGTCAATAGCAATCGATTTACCTTCAAATCGTGAAGTTTGCATAAATATATCTGCCATTTTTACATAAGGATAATGATTTTCTTTTATGCCTAAAAAAGTTATGTTTTCTTGCAAATTATTTTTTGAAATTTGAGCAAGCATATTTGGTTTTTCAACGCCTTCACCAAGAATTATCCAATGAAAATTTACTCCTTTTTCTTTGACAATTTTCAATGCATCTATTGCAAAATCATATCCTTTTTGGTTTTCTAATCGACCAATTGAAATAATTTTTAGCTGGTTTGAAAATTGTTCTTCAATTTTTTCTGCGGCTAATTTATAGATTAATGAAGGTGAAATGATATTAAAAATTACTCTCAGTTTGTCTTTGCAACTTTGAAAATTTTTAGCTAAAACTGCTTTACATTCTTCAGAATCTGTAACGATATAATCTAGTTTAGGAAAATAATTATTGTCAATTGCAACATCCATTTCTAATTTTTCGTAATCATTGTGAATAAAACCAATTTTTTTGTTGGCATCTACTTTTTCAATGGCATAATAAACTGGTGATTTTTCGAGAAAACCAAAAACTGCATCATACTTTTTGGGCGATTTTTTTACACAATTGCTTATGTATTTCCAAACTCTTTGTTCTCTTCGAGAAGCATTTTTTTCTTTTTTAAAGATATATCCTGCACAAATTCTATTAAAAACAATATCTAATCTTCCTTTTTTTAAGCCAGTTTTTATTGCTTTAGAAAAAGACATGTCAAAGTATTTGTATTCTTCAATTTCAGGCAAAATTGTAACGTTAGGATGCACTTGTTTTAGAAATAATCCTTCTAATGAAAACAATTGCAAATCAACATTATATAAAGAATAATCAATGGTTTGAAGCAATGAAATTAATGATTTTTCTGCGCCACCACAACGCAAATTACTCATTACAAAAAGTAAGTTTTTTTTATTTTGATTCATTAAATAATTCGTAAAGTTTAAAAATTTCGGATTCGGTTCCTAGATTTTCGTTTTTCAAATTTAAGCAGAAATTATCAATTATAGTTGGGTTATTTATCAATGAAACAATATTTTGCGCCATTGCAGTTCCATTCATTTCAGAAATTATTCCGTTTACTCCATTATCAATTTGGTCTTTTGCTGTTGGATAATTTGTAATAATTATGGGCTTTTGAAGAATTTTAGCTTCATCAATAGCAATCGATTTTCCTTCATATCGAGAAGGTTGAATATAAATATTGGCTTGTTTTACAAAAGGATAAGGATTTTCTTTTAATCCTAATAAAATGAAAGTTTCTTGCAAGTTATTTTCCTTTATTTTTTGTTCTAAGTTGTTTCTTTCTGAGCCATCACCAATTATATACCATTTAAATTGTATTCCCATTTTGAGTAATTCAATACTTGCATTTAGCGCTAAATCTATACCTTTTTCTTTGCTTAATCTTGCAACTGTTAAAATGGTAGTTTGCGTTGCATTAAAATTAATATCTGTTATATTTTCTGTAGAAAGTTTTTGAATTAAACTTGGAGAAACAATATTGTAAATTACTTTTATAGCATCTTTTAATTTTGGAAAATTAAGTTGCAAATCGTCTTTACATTCTTGTGAAACAGCTATTAAAAAATTTAGTTTTTCAAAATAATTTATATCAAATTCTTTTTTCATTCCGGATTTGGAATAATTGGTATGAATCCAACCTATTCTGCTTTTGGCATTGAGTTTATCAACAACAAAATAAATTGAAGATTTTTCTAAAGCTCCAATTGCAACATCATATTCTTTATTGAAATTTGGAATGGATTTACTGCAATTCGTCCAAGAAATTTGTTCAGCATTGGAAGTGTTTTTTGAAGTTCTATTTTTTAGAGCAAATAGTATTCTATGAAATACTAACTTTAAATTTCCTTTTTTTAGAGATGAAATTATTGACGAAAAAAGTCCAAGAGAAAAAGTAGTATAATTTCCTTCAATAGAAATTACAGTTACTTGTGGTGGCAATTGCTTTAGGAAAATTCCTTTTTTAATAAATACAATTAAATCAACTTTATACTTTGTATAATCAATAACGCTTAACAAATTGAGTAGTGCTTTTTCTGCACCACCAGCATCTAAACTTGGAATTACAAAGCATATATTTTTCATTATTAAACTTCTTGTAAATACTGAACTGCTTTTTTAGACATTTCTTTAATTCGAGGAATATTATTGGCTAATGTTTCGATTATCTTTTCTTCTTCTTTTACCATTTCATCAAATTTTTCGATTAGTTTTTGGCTGTCCGAAATTTCATTTAGGTTTAAAACTAATTTTTCTTCGCCAAAAATATCTTTTGCAATACCTTTAGATTTAACACTATAACCCAAAACCATTGTTGGAATTAAAGTTGAGTATGCTGCAATTGTTGCATGCGTTCTTGCACCAATAAAAAATCTCATTCTTGCAATATATCCTTTGTATTGAATTGCGTTTAAATTATTAGGAAGAAGCAAAACGCGATTAGAATTTTTAAAGGTTTCATAAAAATGTTCAAGACATTCATAATCGTCATTTTCGGGTTCAATTACATGTGGTGTAAATGCAATTGTCATTGTTGTTGTGTCTATAATGTGTTGCACAAGTTTAATTGCTGCATCTCTAGAATTTTTATTTTTTTTCCAAACCAAAGGACTAAAATTAAATCCCATTGTGTTAGAAACTTTCCAACCATCAGGCAAAGGCAATTCTTCTTTTTGCATTGTAAAAGCACCATCAGCACATAGTTTTACATTGGTTAATCCATTTTTAATAAGAATTTCGTGGGTTAAACTTTCTCTAGCTAGAATTAAATCAAATGATTTTAAATCTTCAATTTTAGCATCTGATAAATCTTCTTCACCAATAGATGCACCCCAAAGTACAAGCTTTTTTCCAGCTTTTTTTATTGATTTATTAATTTCATAAAAACCATGTTGTTCACCATAACAATAATTATCGCCACCAATTGAAAGCAAAATATCATAATTTGGTACTTTGGTAATAATATCTGAATGAATTATTTGATATGCATAATTTGGATTATTAAATAATTTTGCTTGAATAATACAGGCAAGCCATTGCAACGAAAATTTTTTTATTTCTCTTGATTTATCTAAATAAACATTATCAATTAACGGAATAATGGCATCGGTTTCTGGTTTCCAAGAAGCTAAATCTACTTTTGCATCTGGAATTTTATTTTTTATTAAGGCAACCCCAGATCGAACTATTGCTTCGCAACCTCTGTTTCTGCTTCCGCCATGTAAAAACATTAATATCTTCATTTATTTTTATGTTGAAATTTGTACTATATCTCTAATTATTTTTCAAAGATATTATATTTCTATTATCGATTTCTAAATCTGCTATAAAGTACTGCTAAATATAATTTTAAAACTGATTTTTGCTTTATTGATTGAAGTAAAAAACCGTTAAATCTATTAGCATCACTCATTAATTTGGATTCATATTTTGTAATAATTTCTTGCAAAGTTTCATTATAAACCATGTTTTTAACATACTTATAACGTTGAAAAAAAGGCAATTGATTGGATGAAAAGTAAAGATGAATCAACGACAAAACTCCAGTAATTAGTTTCTCTGATTTTAACTCATTTAATGCTTCATCAGAAAACTTTAAAGTCATGTACGATTTATAATTAAAATTGTAAATTCTTAAAATATTTTTAAAATAATCTTTGGTTTTAATGTTGCGAGTTGCGCTTCCTTCAACCTCACGATAATAATATGCAGCATAATCTAAATAAAGAAATGTTTTAATTTTATCAAAATAAAGCAAGTTGAAAATATTATCTTCACTTAATTCATCACCAGCAGGAAATTTAATTATATTGTCTTTTATAATTGATGCTTTAAACAACTTATTACAAGATGAATACAAATCGTCTTTTTTAATTAAATGGCTAAAAAGTTGGTTTTGAATAAAACTTGAATCTAATAATTGATTATCGGGAAAATCATAATTTGCAACAAATTCGACACTATTATAATCTCTTATCATGTTGAACAAAACAATGTCACTTTGAAATTTCTCGATTGCATTAACAAGTGTTTCATACATATCGGTTTTAACCCAATCATCAGCATCAACAAAGCCAATATATTTTCCTTTGGCAATTTCTAAACCATTATTTCTGGCAACACTAACACCTTTATTTTCTTGATTTATGAGTTTAATTCTAGAATCTATTGCTTGAAATTTTTCAATAATAGACAAACTAGAATCTATGGATCCATCGTTTACAAAGATGAATTCGCAGTTTTTATAGGTTTGATTTAGTAACGATGTAATACAATGTTCTAGATAATTTTCAACATTATAAACAGGAACAATTATACTTACTAAAGAATTTTCCATTTGAGGAATTATAAAGTAAAAATTAGAAACATTTAGTTACAAGTTCTTCAATATCAGAGGTTTTTAAATCATAAAACATTGGCAGTCGAAGTAAACAATCAGTAAATTTATCACTATTATTTAAAACTCTACCATCATGTTTTTCTTTATAATAATCGCTACTATGAAGTGATAAATAGTGAAAAACCGAATGAAATCCGTTGGTTTTTAAGGTTTCGATTATAGTATTTCTATGTTCTAATTTTTGGGCAATAATAAAAAACATGTGTCCGTTATTGGTTGCATAATCTGGAATTACTGGAAGTTGAATTTCTGTTATACCTTTTTCTTTAAAAGCATTGTAATAAGTGTTCCAAAGGAGTTTTCTTTTTTCTTGAATATGATCTAAATTTTCTAATTGTGCCCAAAGAAATGCGGCAATTAACTCAGATGCCAAAAACGAAGAACCAGTATCAACCCAACCATATTTATTGACTTCACCTCTAAAAAATTCGGCTCTGTTGGTTCCTTTTTCCCAAATAATTTCTGATCTTTTTACAAATCTATCATCGTTTATTGCTAATAATCCACCTTCGCCAGAAACTATATTCTTGGTTTCATGAAACGAAAAAGCTGCCAGATGACCTATTGAACCTAATGGTTTTTTTACACCATCTTTTCCTGTATAAAAACTATCAATTGCTTGTGCAGCATCTTCAATTACAATTAAATTGTGCTTGGTTGCAAGATGCATAATTGTATCCATATCACATGCAATTCCTGCATAATGAACTACAACAATTGCTTTAGTTTTAGGTGTTATTAGCGCTTCAATTGTTTTTGCATCTATGTTTGGATTATCATTATAAGAATCGGCAAAAACTACTTTTGCACCTTGTCTTATAAAAGGTAAGGCAGTTGATACAAAAGTATAGCTTGGCATTATAACTTCATCATTAATAGAAATATTAGCCAACATAGCACACATTTCTAAAGCATCAGTACATGAAGTTGTTAATAGTGTTTTCTTGAAACCATACTTTTCTTCAAAAAATGTTTGACACAATTTGGTAAATTTACCGTTACCTGAAAGTTTGCCAGCATTAACAGTTTCTGCAATATAATTTAGCTCTTTACCAGTGCTGTAAACTTTATTAAATGGTATCATAAAAAAGGTATAGTTTTATTCGAGAAATATATTTTTTATTAAAAAATTATGGTGCAATTTACAAATCAATTTTTAATTGAATAATTTTCTTTTAGTTTTACTTAAAAATGCTAATATAGAATAGAATATTTTTAAACTATAATGATAGCAATAAAACTGAAAATAGGTTGTGTTAAAAAATTTGAATTTTGATGAAATGGTTGTTGCTAAAGAATTTAAATTATTTTCTTTAAGAAATAATTTTACTTTTATGAAGCGATTTTTGTCTAGATTTGGCATGATGTTCCATTCAATTGCTCTTTGAAGAAAAATGAGTTTTACCTTATCAAAATAGTCTATTACATAATTATTAGCTTCTGGAAAATTTTCATTTTTATAATTTTCTAATTCTTTAATAGCGATTAAACAACCCTTAAACGCTTTATCGTTTCCAACAAATTGTCTTGACGAAGTTTCGCGTTGAAGATATTTGTAATAAGGAATTGAGCAATAACTACATTTTAGCGCAACAGACTGAACCATGGCGTTAAAAACCGAATCTTGACCACGAGTAATTCCTTTAAAAAAACGAATTTTACCAATGGTTTCTTTTTTGTAAAGTGTTGCCGGAAAGGTTCTTCTTGGATGAATAATTCCGTTAGAAATTGTGCCTTCTTCGCCACATTTTTTATATAAATACAAATAATTATTGGCTTCATCATACAATTCTAAACTCAAATAAAGAATGTCTAAATCATTTGTAGTAGCAACTTCTAAAATTTTATGAATTGAATTTTCATGAACAGCATCGTCTGGATCGATAAATAAAATATACTTTCCTTTGGCAACATCTAATCCTTTATTTCTTGCAACTGAAACACCTTGATTTTCTTGATTAATAAATACAATTTGTGGATATTTTTTTTTGTATTCTTCTATTATATTTTTACTGTTATCTGGCGAACCATCATTTACAATAATTATCTCATAATCATTTGGTTGAATTTGTTGTGTAATAATGCTATCGATACATTTTGCAATGTATTTTTCAACGTTAAAAACCGGAATTATTATGGATAATTTCATGTTGAAATATAATGATTTATTAAAGGTTCTCGATACCTTTCTTCAGACAGGCAGGCAATTTTTGCTACGTTACACTACACAAAAATCACTCGAACTGACGTGAGAAATTACTATTTTTAAAAAGTTACTTTTTCAATAATACTTTGATTGTAATGGTCTAGATATTCTTCTGGAATTTCAAAATCTTTTATATCTCTTGCTTCGCTGACATACCTTCCTTTTATTGGAACTTTTACTTTGGCATTTTGCAACATCCACATATATTCTACATCAATATGACCAACATCTAAAGCCCAAAAATCTTGTTTGGCTAAATCATAACTTAAAACGGTTGCTGTTGGACCAAGAGCAATTAAAATGAGTTTGTCTTTGCCATGTTTTTTAGAAACCTCAAGTATTTTATCATAAATTGAAAAAGCATTTTCTGATGGACAAATTATTCTTTTTAAACTTGTGGCATTTTTAAACAAATCGTTTCCTACGCCAAGTCGAGAAAATTCTCCTTCAACGATAAGAATGTCTTTTTGGTTCCAGATTTGTTTTAATTTATTTACTACTTCAATAGCAAATTCTTTATTTGAATAAGCCATATAAAATCTTGAAATAAATGAATTTCCGTAGATTGCTTCTTTGTTTAAATACCTGGAAAATGAATTACTATTATTGTTTAAATAACCTTTCCAAAAATAACGTGATGAGAGTTTTAGATTTTTTGTAGAAACGAAAGCTTCTGGAAGTGCTACGATGTGGTTTTTTAAATTAGAAGTTAGAACTTCATTTAATTTATTTGACAAATCATTGTTCTCGTTTTGAAATACAATTTTGCCATTTCCAATCATCATTCTTAATTCGCCATCACCAAATCGGCTGATGCTTTTTTTGTTGATTATTATGTCATCGATGGTTTGAAATATGCTTTTAATTTTAAGTTTAGGAAAATTTCTTCTTAAAGAAAAAGTTCTAAAACACCAATAATGAAACAGCAGTAAATCTTTCATGCTAGATAATATTACTGATTATAACCGTATGGTGCAATATCAAAATTGTAATTATTTGTAAGATAAGTATATCGTTTATAATCAATTGATTTTGCTTGTAGTAAATTTTGCCAATCTTGAGCAATTTTCATTTCACTTTCTCTTGCAGAATCGTCAAGAAAAACTGCATAATTACTAGTTAATTTATTTTTTAAAAACGGAACTGCAGAATATCTAGCAAATGGCGTTGTACCTCCAAAAGGACCATCTACTAAAACTAATTCGATAGTTTCAACTTGGCTTAAAGCTTGAGATAAAATTTCTGTATCATACCATTTTTCTTGATTTGCTTTTGCAAATTCTTTTGGAACATTAGTAATTGGTGCAACTATTATTTTTACAAAATCGCTCAATTCCATTCTTTTTAAAATTCCATTTAACTCTTCTGCCCAATTTGCATCATTTTCTACGCTAAAAAAAGCTGTATTAATATTATTTATTTTTAACAATTGAGCAATACAAATTGTTGAAAAACCTGATCCAAATTCTATTATATTTCTTCTTTTATTAATTATTATTTCATTACAAACATGAAGTACTTCGTTAGGACTTATTGACCAACTAGTTAAAGGTATAAAAATTTTATCATCAAACATTTTTAGCAATTGAGTTAATGCTAAATGATCTAGCACAGAAGCTTGATTTAGAGTAGCTTTACTATCAATTGATGCTAACGATTGCGTTATGAAATTTAATTTATTTTTTATTTTATTAATCATGATTGGTTTGGGTTGTTAAAATTAAAAATTAATTTTTATGACTTTATTTTTTTAAATATCGATTTAAATTGGTTGAATGTATATGCAAAACCAAAATATTTTTGTGATAAAAATAGTAAATAAAAAACATCTGATAATTTTATTTTATTATATCTATAAATAAGATTTTCATATAATGCTATAAAAGTTTTTATTTGTTCTTTATTCATTATTGATTTATAATCTCTCAAAATCTCTTTAGTACACAATAATCTTCCTTGAATTTTTTCTTGTATATTATCTTTTTTACCAGAAATATTTAAATCTGATATTCTAACATAAACAATTGAATCTATTGTATAAATTGGTTTCAAATCTGAAAAATCTATAATTGCTCTATCATCACTTCCCCAAGCCATTTTATAGTCTTTGAAACCATATTTTTTATAGGAATTGATATTAAAAATGTGTTCAGATAATGAACTTCTGCTTTCTCCATTTAATTTTCTACAATAAGAATCTATAGCTTGTTCATGTACATTGTGTCTATATAATTCTGAAATAGGTTTGTTGAAAGCATCAACTAATATTGAAGAAAATCTAATTACATTGCTTTTATCTGTATAGTTTTTCGTATGCAAATAAAAATTTTCTATAACATCATTACCAAGATAATCGTCGTCACCCAAAATCATAAACCATTGCTCGGCATCAATTAATTCAAGGCATCTTTCCCATTGTTTTACTAATGATTTTCCTCCTAAATTAGAATCAAATCTTTTATACTTTATTAAAAACTGAGATTTATATTTTTCTAATAATATTGAACAATCTTCTGGGCTTGCATCATCACCAATATATACATTAAATTCTTTATTTGTTTGATTTGAAAGTGACTTCAAAGTATCTTCAAAAAAACTAAGTTTAAAATAAGGAATTACAATCGCTAACTTATTAGAATTCATATTTATTATTTAAACATTAATTTAAACATTATCTATTGTATGGTTTTAATAACAATTGCAGGTATTCCAGCAGCAACAGAATTTGGAGGAATACTTTTTGTAACAACAGCATTTGTAGCAATTATACAGTTTTCTCCAATGGTTACATTTGGCATTATTGCAACACCTTCTCCAATCCAAACATTATTTTTAATAATAACTGGTCCGCTGGTTACTAATGGTCTATATCTTGGTGGTAATTTAATCATTTCTATAGAAGTATCACCATGATAGTGATCGGTTATAAAAATTCGGCTAGCAAAAAGGCAATCGTCACCAATTTCAATTTTATTTATGCAACCAATGTGAACATCGGTATGAAAAATTACATTATTTCCAATTTTTACAGTAGGTGAAAAAGTTTGGTCACCATAGGAATCAGTTACTTCTAATCTAAATCTGCTTGAAGCACCAAAATTTTCTCCAATTTCAACATACTGAGGATTTAATATTCGATAATCTGTGCCTAATCTAAAAGCAAAACCTATTTTTTTAAATTTTTTCTTAAGTGCTTCAATTTCTATATCTTGTTTATATGACAAAGTTAGATTTAGCATTTTTAAAAAAATCTTTACCAATAAATTTTTTATTTTATTCATTGAATTTAGGTTTTAGAAATACTCCAATCTAGTTTTGGTCTTACTAATCCTGGCCAACTTCCAGTTGTATCTTTTTTAACTGCATTTTCAATATCTAATGAGTCTAAGACTGAAAAAAGTAATGCGTCTTCTAGTTTTACATGAATCATGTTTGGATTATAGTTACCAACAGCAACTAAAACTGAATAATCACCATCGGCAAGAAAGTTACTAGGTATTTTACAAGTTGCTTTTACAAGTCCTGTTCCATCATGAATTTCGTTCCAATTGGTTGCATTAAATTCATTAGTTGCAAAAAGTGTATGTTCACTTTCATTAATCAGATGGATAATAGCTGTTGATTTAAATCTTGTGTTAAAATCCCAATATTCTATATCAATATAAATGTCTTCGGTTGTATAAAATTCATGTTTAGGAATGTTGTCCATTCCACTAATTGAAACTTTTTTTAGTTTAACAAATTCATTTCCTGGAGCATTTTCTGGAGTATTCCATTCTTGAAGAATTTTTACATTATTTTTATTTTGAATGTAATTTTTTATGGCACTTTCGGTTTCTCCATAATATACTAATTTACCTTTTTCCATTACCAGACATTTATCTGTTAATTTTCTAACGGCATCCATATTATGACTAACAAACAAAACTGTTCTTCCTTCGCCTTTACTAACATCGCCCATCTTGCCTAAACATTTCTTTTGAAATTCGGCATCACCAACTGCAAGTACTTCGTCAACAATTAATATTTCTGATTCTAAATGTGCTGCTACAGCAAAGGCAAGTCGAACATACATTCCAGAAGAATATCTTTTTACTGGTGTGTCAATATATCTTTCAACACCAGAAAATTCAACAATTTCATCAAATTTTCTTGTAATTTCTGCGCGTCTCATTCCAAGAATTGCTCCGTTTAGATAGATATTTTCGCGACCTGTCATTTCTGGATTAAAACCAGTTCCAACTTCTAATAAAGACGCTATTCTTCCATTAACTTTAAAGTTTCCAGTTGTGGGTTTGGTAACTTTGCTTAACAGTTTAAGTAAAGTACTTTTTCCTGCTCCATTTTTTCCAATAATACCAACTGCTTCACCTTGTTGAATTTCAAAATTTATATCTTTCAACGACCAAACATATTCACTTGTTCCTTTTGCAGTTCTATCATTGGAATCTCCAATTTTTAAATATGGATCTTCTTTACCTCTAATTTTACTCCAAAATCTATTTAAATCATGCGACAATGTACCTGTTCCAACTTCGCCAAGACGGTATTGTTTAGATATATTTTCTGCTTTTATTGCTAAATTTTTCATACTTATATTAAACAGTGTCCATGAAACTTTTTTCTACTTTATTAAAAATGACTACTCCAAAAACGAGTAATATCGTAATAAAAATTGTGCTAAAAACTAAGCTAGATGGTTCAAAATGACCAGAACCTAAATAACCATATCTAAAACATTCAAATATTCCGGTTAATGGATTTGCATTGACAATCCATCTGTATTTTTCTGGCATTGCAGATATTGGATAAACCACTGGTGTTGTATACATATACAACTGAATACCAAAGGTTAACAAAAAAGAAAGGTCTTTATATTTTGTGGTCATTGATGAAAAAATCATACCTAACCCAAGAGCAAATGCTGCCATTAAAAGTATTAAAAGTGGTGTTGCAAGAACCCAAATGTTTGGATGAACTGTTTTTTCAATAAAAGTATAGTAAAGCACAACTGCTATAAACAATCCGAATTGAATAATAAATTTTAATAATCCTGAAAAAACTATTGAAAGTGGCATTATCAATCTAGGGAAATATACTTTTCCAAAAATAGATGCATTGGTTTGAAAAACAGATGAAGTTTTGGTTAAAGAGTCTGAAAAATAATTCCAGATAGTAATTCCAGACAGATAAAATGCTAATTGAGGTAAACCGTCTGTTGACAATTTAGCGACTTGACCAAAAAGTACTAGATAAATTAATGCTGTTAATATTGGTTGAACGAAAAACCATATTGGTCCTAAAATAGTTTGCTTATAAAAAGTTATAAAATCACGTTTAAGAAGCATTAGAAGTAAATCTCTATAATGCCAAAGCTCTTTGAAATTAACTGATAATAAGGATGTGTCAGATTTTATTTCCTCTGTCCAAACTTGTTTTTGTTCACTCATTTTTTAGTTATATTGCTTTTCATAATACTTTTGATATTGACCAGAAGTAACATTTTTTAACCATTCTTCATTAGAAAGATACCAATCGATTGTTTTTTCTAGACCTTGCTCGAAAGTTACTGAAGGTTTCCATCCTAGTTCTAAATTTATTTTAGAGGCATCAATTGCATATCTCAAATCGTGTCCTGGTCTATCTTTTACATAAGATATTAGTTTTTCAGATTGTCCTTTTTCTCTTCCTAGTTTTACATCCATTTGGTTGCATAATAGTTTAACCAAGTCTATGTTTTGCCATTCATTAAATCCACCAATATTATAGGTTTCATGATTTTTACCTTTGTGAAAGACCAAATCAATTGCCACTGCATGATCTTCTACAAATAGCCAATCTCTTGTATATTTTCCGTCACCATAAACTGGTAATGGCTTGTTATTGATTATGTTATTAATAAACAAAGGTATCAATTTTTCAGGAAAATGATTTGGACCATAGTTGTTAGAACAATTTGTAATTACATAGGGTAAACCATAAGTTTCTCCGTAGGCACGAACAAAATGGTCTGAACTTGCTTTTGATGCTGAATAAGGAGAATTAGGATCGTAAGGTGTTGTTTCTGTAAATAATCCTGTTGCGCCCAAGCTTCCATAAACTTCATCGGTAGAAATGTGATAAAAACGTTTTTCTTGAAAATTGTCCTTCCAAATTGTTTTGGCAGCATTTAAAAGATTCATTGTTCCAATAACATTTGTTTTTACAAAACTTAATGGATCGGTGATTGATCTATCAACATGAGATTCTGCTGCAAGATGTAAAACGCCATCAAATTGATGTTCTTGAAACAATTGGTTTATGAAACTTTCGTCGGTAATATCGCCTTTAATAAAAGTATAATTTGGTGCTTTTTCTATATCAGAAATGTTTTCAAGGTTTCCGGCATAGGTTAAACTATCTAAATTATAAATTTGATAATTTGGGTATTTATTTACAAAAAGCCGTACAACATGCGAGCCAATAAAACCTGCTCCGCCAGTGATTACTATTTTTTTCATATTATAATTTTCCGTCTATTTCACATTTTAAAACTCCTTTTACATCATATATAACGTTGTTTGGATTTTTAAATTGGTCTAAATCTAATTCTAAAAACTCATTATGAGCAACTGCTAATACAATTGTGTCAAATTTTTTATTTTTAATGCAATCCAAAACTTCTAAATTGTATTCATGCTTAACTTCATCTGGATTTGCCCAAGGATCATAAATTGAAATATTGATTCCATAATCAGTTAATGATTTAATAACATCTACAATTTTAGTATTTCTAACATCTGGACAATTTTCTTTAAAAGTAATTCCTAGCATCAATAAACTAGAATGATTTACAGGAATTTGCTTTTTTATCATCAATTTTACAATTCTTGATGCTACATATTCGCCCATACTATCATTTAATCTTCTTCCTGCCAAAATAATTTCTGGATGGTATCCAGCTTCTTGAGCTTTTTGTGATAAATAATAAGGATCAACACCAATGCAATGTCCACCAACCAAGCCAGGTTTAAAGTTCAAAAAATTCCATTTGGTTCCTGCTGCTTCAAGTACTGCTTGTGTATCGATATTTAAAATATTAAATATTTTTGCAAGCTCATTTACAAATGCAATGTTTATATCACGTTGAGAATTTTCGATAACTTTAGCGGCTTCTGCAACTTTAATTGATGGTGCCAAATGAGTACCAGCAGTAATGACAGATTTGTATAAATCATTTACTTTAATACCTATTTCTGGAGTTGAACCAGCAGTAATTTTAAGTATTTTATCTACAGTATGTTCTTTATCGCCTGGATTTATTCTTTCTGGAGAATATCCTGCAAAAAAATCTTCGTTAAATTTAAGATTACTAATTTTTTCTAATACTGGAATACATTCTTCTTCGGTTAAACCAGGATAAACTGTAGATTCATAAATTACAATATCTCCTTTTTTTAGAACCTTACCAACAGTTTTACTTGCTTTGTATAAAGGTGTTAAATCGGGTCTGTTGTTTTTATCTATTGGAGTTGGAACGGTTATTATATAATAGTTACAATCTTTAATATCATTACTATTTGTGCTGCAAAACAATCCGATTTCTTCGAGTGGTTTTTTTATTAAAACAGAATTTAGCAACTCTTTTTCTATTTCTAATGTTGAATCAATGCCTTGATTTAGTTCATCAATTCTTTTTTGATTTATATCAAATCCTACTACTGGATATTTTGTAGCAAATAACCTTGCAAGTGGTAAACCTACATATCCTAATCCAATTATTGCTATTTTTATCTTCATTTTACTTAGTTTTAAGATCCAATTGCTTGATATTGAAACCCTATATTTGTCATTTTTTCTTTATCAAGTAAATTTCTACCATCAAATACAAATGCTGGTTTTAGCATAGAATCATATATTTTTTGCCAATCATAATTTTTAAATTCATCCCATTCTGTTAGAATTGCAATAGCATGTGATTGATTGCAAGCTTCATAAGGATTTTCAAATGATTTTATGTGTTTTTCATTTTTTAGAGCTGTTCTTGATTCTAAATAATTTAAATCTTCTAAAATTTGTTGGTAGTCAACTTTTGGGTCAAATACTGCAATTTTAGCTTGTTCATTTATTAAATCATCTGCTACGTATATTGCAGCCGATTCTCTAGTATCGTTAGTATCTTTCTTGAAAGCCCAACCTAGAAATGTAATTTTTTTATCGGAAATAGTGTTGTATAATGTTGAAACAATTTTTTTAGAAAATCTTCTTTTTTGATGATCATTCATAATAATTACTTGTTCCCAATAATCGGCAACTTCATTCAATCCGAAAGATTTTGCAATATAAACAAGATTCATAATATCTTTTTGAAAACATGAACCTCCAAAACCTACAGATGATTTTAGGAATTTAGAACCAATTCTGCTGTCCATTCCAATTGCTTTTGCAACTTCGTTTACATCAGCTCCAGTTTTTTCACATAATTCTGACATTGCGTTTATTGATGAAACTCTTTGTGCCAAAAAAGCATTGGCTGTTAGTTTAGACAGTTCAGAAGACCAAACATTGGTTTTTAGTATTCTATCGTTAGAAACCCAATTAGAATAAACTTCAACAAGTGATTCTATAGCTGCTTGACCATCTGGTGTTGAATCTCCACCAATTAACACTCTATCAGGATTTAGTAAATCTGCAACTGCAGTTCCTTCGGCTAAAAATTCAGGATTAGATAAAATTTGAAATTGAACTCCGTTTCCTGTATTATCGAGAATGTTTTTTATTGCTTCGGCTGTTCTAACAGGCAAAGTTGATTTTTCGACAACTATTTTATCGTTTTTAGAAACTCTAGCGATTTGTCGAGCACAAAGTTCAATATATTTTAAATCTGCAGCCATACCTTTTCCAGAACCATAGGTTTTGGTAGGTGTATTTACTGAAATAAAGATAAGTTGTGCTTCATCTATAGCTTTATCAACTTCTGTTGAAAAGAATAAATTTTTATTTCGGCTCTGTTTAACAATATCGCTTAATCCTGGTTCATAAATTGGGATGTTATTTACATCTTCGTCGTTCCATTTTTCAATTCTGTTTACATTTAAGTCAACAACAGTAACTTTTATATGTGGACATTTTTGAGCAATAACTGCCATTGTTGGTCCACCAACATATCCTGCACCAATGCAACAAATATTTGTAATTTTCATTTTTATTATTTTAAATTTTCCCAATACCATTTTACCGATTCTTTTAAACCAGAGTGAAATGAATATTTAGGATTATAATTTAGTAATTGTTTAGCTTTTTCAATACTTGCCAATGAGTGAGGAATATCTCCTTGCCTACTTGGACCATGAATTATTTTAATATTTTCAATAGAACTTTCAAATTCTGAAAGGTATTTTTTTAAATAAAAAACCATATCATTCAATGTTGTTCTGTCACCATAAGCACAATTGTAAACTGTATTAATTGCTAGAGAATTTGTTGTTTTTAATGCTAATTCATTCATTTGAATTACATTATCAATATAGGTAAAATCTCTTGAAAAATTTCCATCACCATTAATAATTGGGCTTTCATTTTTCATCAATTGCAATACAAATTTTGGAATTACTGCTGCATAAGCACCATTTGTGTCTTGCTTTCTGCCAAAAACATTAAAATATCTTAGGCCAATTGTTTCGATTCCGAATGTTTTACTAAAAACATCAGCATATAATTCATTTACATATTTTGTAATTGCATAAGGTGATAATGGTTTACCAATTACATCTTCTGTTTTTGGTAATACTTCAGAATCTCCATAAGTTGATGAACTTGCCGCATATATAAATCTTTTAACACCTGAATCTCTTGAGGCAAGTATCATGTTTAAAAAACCTGTAACATTAACATCATTAGTAGTAGTAGGATCTATTATAGATCTTGGAACTGAACCTAAAGCTGCTTGATGAAAAACATAATCTATTCCTTGTGTTGCTTTTTGACAATCTATAGTGTTTCTAATATCGCCTTCTATTAATTTAAAATTGGCTGAGGATAAAAGTGATTCAATATTATGACGATAACCTGTTGAAAAATTATCTAAACAAGTTACGTGATAACCTTTAGATAAAAAGTATTCACACAAGTTTGAACCTATAAAACCTGCTCCTCCAGTTATTAAAATTTTTTTATTTATCAAGATAGTTTATTCTTAATTAATTTAAAATATTTAATAAATATATTTTTACTTTCGTCTTCTTCGTGATATCCGTTTGAATAAGCTCCGTACCCATAACCATATCCGTATCCATATCCAGCACCATATTTGGCTTTGTTTTCGAAACCATTTAAAATGATACTAACATTGGTCAACTCACCTCGTTGCACTCTATTATTAAGTAAATTAACCATTTCTTTTTTGGTAAAATTTTGTCTCATTACATATAAAGTTACATCGCAATATTGTGACAACTCAACTGCATCTGTTACTAATCCCACTGGCGGTGTGTCTAGAATTATATATTCATATTTACTTTTTAACTCATCAATCATCTCCTTTAATGTTTCGCCCATAATTAATTCGGATGGATTTGGAGGAATTGGACCAGATGTAATTACATCTAAATTTGGAATACTAGTTTTTTGAGTTACTTCTTCTAAAGTTTTTTGACCAATTAAATAATTAACAGCTCCGATATCATTTTTTAAATCAAAATCATCAAAAATTTTGGGTTTTCTTAAATCCAAACCAACAATTACTGTTCTCTTTTCGCTCATTGCAAAAACAGTTGCAATGTTTATAGAACAAAAAGTTTTACCTTCACCACTCACAGATGATGTAAGCATCAATGTTTTTGTACCATCAATTTTTTGTTTTTTATATAAAAACTGTAATGATGATCGAATTGCTCTAAAAGATTCTGAAAGTGCGGCTTTTGGTTTTTCAAATACTGCTAGATTTGAATCTGTATGTTTTACACCTACAACTCCAATTAACGGAATTGTTGTTAATCTGGAGATATCATCTGTATTTTGAATTGCATTATTAATAAAGAAAATTAAAAACACAATTAGTAAAGGAATTAATATTCCAAGAAACAATGCTATAACATAGTTTACTCCTGTTCTTGGACCAATTAATCCTCCACCAATATCTTTAGCTGGATCAATAAATTGAATGTCTGATAAATTAGCTGCTTTTACAATTTGGGCTTCATTACGTTTTTGAAGAAAAGCATCAATAACACTATTACTTAAATTATACTTTCGCATTATTTTTAAATAATCTTGACTATCTTCTGGCAAACTAATCATTTTATTTTCGGCTTGGCTTATTTTATTTTTTATTTGAGAAGATTCAAATTGTATTGAAGCTTTTGCAGAATTTATATTTTCTAATAATACTCTTTTAACAGCAGAAATTTCGTTGTCAATATTATCAAACATAACATCGCCTTTGACTGAACTTGACATTTCTGATCTTCTTACAGATAAACCAATTAAATTTGAAACATTGTTCATTATGTTTGGATCATCAATTCCTGCAACAGATGGCGCAGGAAGTCTAGAATAATCTGTACTGTTTCTTAAATAACTATTTAGATTATTATAGTAATTTATTTTTCTATTTATGGCATCATTTAAAACGTCTAATTGAGATATCTCTGATTGAAATGATTCTCCTCTACTTTCAATTTCTATTATGTTTCTATTTCGGCTAAAGTCTTTTAATTCATCATTTGCTAGTTTAACTTCTGTTTCCATTAAACTAAGAGTTGTATCTATATATTTTATTGTATTTTCTGCAAATAAATTTTTGCTTTCAAGTTGCTTTTTCATCAACATTAATACAGTTTCATTGAGATAATCTACAATTCGAGCTTTATTGGTATTCTCGGTTGATAATTTAATAATTGATGCGGCTTTTTCATCTATGATTATTTTAACATTTCTGTACCTTGAAACTGTAGAATCAAATGAATTAAATATAACAATATATTTACTACCAGTATAATTTAATGAATTATTATTGATTTTTAATTCCCAATTCAAAAAAGGAAGATTAACTTTTTGACCAACTTTAAATCTTTTTTTAAATTCGCCACTTGAAACGTTTGCAACACTAGCTTGATTGGAAGAATAATTAATTACAGGAACTGTATTGGAATTAATAGCAATACTAATTTCATATTCTGTTGGAGATATAAAAGTAATATTTATTGGAATTTGATAAATTTGGTTTTTAGTTTTGTCAAGTTTTACTATAAATGGTGCTGTGCCATAAACATCTTGTGTAAAATATTTTTGTTCTTGAAGATATTCAATAAAAAAATCTAATTTATTAACAACCAGCTCGTTATGAGAGCGAGATTTTAATGATGTTGCAATACTTTGAACCTGATCTGAAGTTCCGCCCCAATTAAAAACCAAACTAGTATTAGAAGTAAACAATGGGTTGTCTTGCTCCTTTATTGCCAAAGTTGACTCTAAAGAATAGATTTTTTGCTTGCGAATATTAACTTGATAAGCAACAGTTAAACAAATAACTAATCCTATAACAAACCATTTCCAATAACTACCAGTTTTGATTAAAAATCCTTTAAAATCAAAGCTGTTTTGGTTTTCAAAAAAAGAAAAATCTTTTACATCTAACATTTAAAAAATAGTTTAATTTTTAAGTAATAAATAGGTTGTTGTGGCTAATGAAAGTAATGTAATAATTGTTCCTAAAGATTCAATTCCTGTTTTACCTGTTCCCCAAGTTTTTTGTTTTAGAGGTTTTACATAAATATAATCATTGGGTTGCAAATAAAACGCAGGTGATTGTGTAGCTCTAGAATCGGTTAAATCTATACTAAATGTTTCTGCACCTTGTGGAAATTGTCTAATAACTTTTACATCTTTTCTATCACCTATAACTGTAATATCACCAGAATTAGCAATAGCTTC
The DNA here is from genome assembly GCF_043773265.1 of Flavobacterium sp. GTDB lineage: Bacteria > Bacteroidota > Bacteroidia > Flavobacteriales > Flavobacteriaceae > Flavobacterium. Next base: position 20,933 of record NZ_JAYVFH010000004.1, read on the forward strand.
AAGAATATTAACTCTTTCTTGATAAAGTATTTTTGTTCCTGTACTAGAAACTTCACCATTAATTGTGTATCTAAAACCTGCAAGTTTTACAGTTACAAAAATTCCAGCTTCTTTTTGGAAATATTTTGAAAGTAATTCAGTTTCTATTTTATTTCTTGTCTCTTCAATTGTGGTTCCTAGAATATTCATTTCTCCAATAATAGGAATTCTAATATTACCATGATCATCAATTGTATAACCGTTAAAATATAAAGATTCAATTGATGCTACTTGCTGACTTTGTCCTGATGAAGTACTAAACATTTCAACAAGTCTAGAATCTTTTGCTTTAATATTTATACTAATAATGTCGTTTACTTGTAATCTATAAGGTTTTATTTTTATTTCATTAATAGTACTCGTTGCTTCACCATCTTTTTTTTGAAGATATATTAAATCTTGAGTTGGAACACAAGAACTAAACATTAGTAGTATTAAAAGTGAAATATATAATATTCGATTATTCATTATTCAAATTAATTTTAGCAAACAAAGATAGTTTTTCAAATCTAAATACAAAAAAGTTGTAAAAGAATATTATCTAATTATTTTTTAGTGAATTTTCAAACGGTACTCTTTGCACAATACTTCGTCCTAATGTTACTTCATCTGCATATTCTAATTCATCGCCAACAGCTATTCCGCGTGCAATTGTAGATGTTTTTATATTATAATCTTTTAGTTGTTTATATATGTAGAAATTGGTCGTGTCGCCTTCCATTGTTGAGCTTAAAGCAAAGATAATTTCTTCAATTGTTCCTGTTTTTACTTTTTCGACTAAGGTTTTGATATTCAACTGACTTGGTCCAACGCCATCAATTGGCGAAATTTTTCCACCAAGAACATGATAAATCCCTTTAAACTGATTAGTATTTTCAATTGCCATTACATCGCGAATATCTTCTACAATGCATATAATTTTATGATTTCGTGATTTATTTGAACATATTTCACAAAGTTCAACATCAGAAATATTGTGACAACTAATACAAAATTTAACTTCATCACGCATTATTGTTAATGCTTGTGAAAGAAAATGTGTTTGCTCTGATGGTTGTTTTAATAAATGTAAAACTAATCTAAGTGCTGTTCGTTTTCCAATTCCTGGTAACTGCGACATTTCGTTTACTGCTTTTTCTAATAGTTTTGATGAAAATTCCATGATGCAAAAGTAAAGAAAAGAAAATAGATGAAAGAGTAAAGAATAAAGAAGTAAATATGCAAATGATTATACCTAGCTGATTAACTTAATCTAAATCGTTTTTCTAAGTTCTATTACATCTTTTCTCTATTTTCTATAATCTATATTCTTTATTTTTTCTATTTTAGCACAACTTTAAAAACTACACATGTCACCATTTGCAATTTTAACATTAATCATAATTTACTTCGGATTATTAATTTTTATATCGAATGTTGTAAGCAAGAAAAGCTCTGATAATGATACATTTTTTAAAGCTAATAAAAATTCTAAATGGTACTTGGTTGCCTTTGGAATGATTGGAACTGCCATTTCTGGGATTACATTTATTTCTGTTCCTGGTGAGGTTGGAAATCCTGATTTGCAGTTTAAATATTTTCAGTTTGTAATTGGCTGTGCAATTGGTTTCATTATAGTTGCCAAAGTATTGCTGCCGTTATATTACAGAATGAATTTAACCTCCATTTATGGTTATATTGAACAAAGATTAGGAGTTGTGAGTTATAAAACTGCTGCAACTATTTTCTTAATTGGAAGAACAATTGGTTCTGCATTTAGATTGTTTTTAGTGATTTTTGTTTTACAACGTTATGTATTTGATTATTATAAAATTCCGTTTGCAGTAACGGTTTTAATTTCGCTAGCTTTGATATTTGCCTATACTTATCGTGGTGGATTAAAAACAATTATTATTACCGATTCCTTACAAACTTTTTTTTTATTGGCATCTGTTTTTTTAACTATTTATTTTATTTGTGACAGTTTAGATTTTGGATTTGTTGAAGCTTTTGAACAAGTAAAAAATAGTAATTATTCTAAAACATTCTTTTTTGAAGATTATTTAAAAGGAACTTATTTTTGGAAACAAATTCTTGGAGGAATATTTATAACCATTGCAACTGTTGGTCTGGATCAAGATTTAATGCAAAAAAACTTGAGTTGTTCGAACATTGGCGATGCTCAAAAAAACATGTTTACCTTTACAGGTATTTTTGTAATTATCAATATTTTCTTTTTAAGTGTAGGTGCATTATTATATATTTATGCTTCTAAAAATGGAATTGAAGTGCCTATTGTAAACAATGTTCCAAGAACTGATTTACTTTTTCCCGAAATTGCTTTTCATCATTTAACTTTAGTACCATCAGTTATATTTCTTCTGGGTTTAACCGCTGCAACATTTGCAACAACTGATTCTGCTCTTACAGCATTAACAACTTCTTTTTGTGTAGATTTTTTAGGAATGGATAAAACCGAAAATCAAAATAAACCAAATATTATAAGAACAAGGCATTTTGTTCATATCGGATTTTCGTTATTAATGTTTGTTGTGATTGTTATTTTTAATGCTATTAACGACAATTCAGTTGTAGAAATGGTTTTTAAAATTGCTTCTTATACTTACGGACCACTTTTAGGTCTTTATGGATTTGGATTGTTTATGAAAACTAAAACTGTTAGAGATAAATTTGTTCCAATTATATGTATAATTGCTCCGTCAATTTGTTTATTTTTAAACATAAACTCTAAAAAACTTTTTGGAGATTATGTTATTGGAAATGAACTAATTATACTTAACGGATTACTAACATTTTTAGGTTTATTAATAATTAGTAAACCTGCCACTTCACAAACAAAATATTAATTTATAAGAACTAATATTGATTTGTGGTTAGCAAAACCAATGTGCAAGCTTCTTCTACTTTAATATTGTTAACTTTTAACAATTGATAAAATTCAGGATTTTCGGTTCCAGGATTAAAAACTACACGTTTTGGTTTGGTTTCAATTATATAATTGTAATAATCGCGTTGTCGAATCGGATTTAAATATAGCGTTACAGTATCAATGTTTTTTAAAGGAATATTTTTGGTTCTTATAGAAACACCGGCAACTTCTCCTTGATTTTGACCAATTGCTAGTACTGAATGTCCTTTTTCTACAAGCATTGTAATAGCTTTAAAAGCATATCGTTCAGGTTTTGTTGAAGCACCAATTACTAAGGTTTTCTTATTTTTCATTTTTCAAAAGTACAAAATTTGGTTTGTTTATGATTAAAATTAACTTTACATTGATTTAAATTTTACCTTTGAGTGTGCAATCTAAATTACTTTTGCCAAAAACTATGGAAGTATTTATCTTTTTATTAGCTGCCTTATTTTCGGTTTTGAACCCAATTGGAACTGTTCCTATTTTTGTTGGTTTGACTCAAGATTACACCAAAAAAGAACGTTCTCGTGTTTCTTTATTAACAGGAATAAATGTTTTTATTATCTTGATAATATCATTTTTTATTGGTCAATATGTGTTAAAATTTTTCGGAATTACAATTCCAGCTTTACGAATTGCTGGTGGAATTATTATTGCAAGTTCGGGATTTTCATTACTTAACGGAAAATTTAATAAAAATAAAGGAATAAATAAAAAAGTTGAAGTAGAAATTCAAAGTAGAAACGATATTGCGTTAACTCCTTTAGCAATGCCAATGCTTGCTGGTCCAGGTTCTATATCATTATTAATTGCATTCTATCAAGAACACGATTCAACTTCAGAAATTATTTCTTCATGTTTAGCAATTTTAACGGTTGCATTTTTAATATTTTTGATATTGAGAAGTGCTCATTATTTGGCCAAAATTCTTGGAACATCCGGAATTGTAGCTATTTCAAGAATTGTAGGTTTCTTGACTATCGCAATTGGAATTCAGTATATAATAAGTTCTATTTTAAGTATTGTTAGAGGAATTTAACTATTGTTGAAGATTTTTTTTTATTAAATTTATAAAAAAATAATCATGAGGATACTTTTAACTGGCGCAAATGGCTATGTTGGCCGAAGATTATTACCCGAGCTTTTATCGCAAGGTCATCAAGTTATATGTTGTGTACGTGACCAAAACCGACTTGGATTGGACAAAGCTATGCTTGAAGCAGTAACAGTTTGGGAAGTTGATTTTCTTGATGAATTGAAATTTGATGCACTTCCAATGCATATTGATGTGGCTTATTATTTAATTCACTCCATGACGTCTTCTATATCAGATTTTGATACAATGGAAGCCAAAGCTGCAGAAAATTTTAATGTTTATATGGATAAAATTGGCGTTAATCAAGTTATTTATTTAAGCGGAATTGTAAATAATAATGTACTTTCTAAACATTTACAATCTAGAAAAGATGTTGAAGATATTTTGTATCAAGGAAATTTTAAAACGACAGTTTTAAGAGCAGGAATTATTGTTGGTTCTGGAAGTTCATCATTTGAAATCATTAGAGATTTATGCGAGAAATTGCCAATTATGATTACTCCTAAATGGGTTTTAACAAAATGTCAACCTATAGCAATTAGAGATGTAATTCAGTATTTAATTGGAGTTTTACTTCGAGAAGATTGCTACAATAAATCGTTTGATATTGGCGGACCAAACGTTATAACCTATAAGGAAATGATGCAGCTTTATGCCAAAACAAGAAAGATAAAACTTTGGATTTTTACATTTCCAATAATGACTCCAAAGTTATCATCTTATTGGTTGTATTTTGTAACCTCAACATCCTATAAATTGGCAATAAATTTAGTTAATAGCATGAAAATGGAAGTGGTTTGCAAGGACAATGAACTTCAAAAAATGCTTAATATTAAACCTATTACATATGTTGATGCAATAAAATTAGCTTTTATTAAAATTGAACAAAATTTAGTAATCTCTAGTTGGAAAGACAGTTTAAGTAGTGGACGATTTGGTCACAATTTTTCAGAATATATTCAGATTCCAAAATTTGGATGTTTAAAAGATCATCAATCTCGAAAAGTTGTTGATGTTGAACGTGCCTTGGATAATATTTGGACAATTGGTGGCGAACGTGGTTGGTATTATGGAAATTGGATGTGGCAAACTCGTGGATTTCTAGACAAATTGGTTGGTGGTGTTGGTACACGAAGAGGAAGAACGCATCCTAAACAATTGGATAATGGTGACGCATTAGATTTTTGGCGAGTACTTCTAGCCAATAAAGAAGAAAAACGATTATTACTTATTGCAGAAATGAAATTACCTGGCGAAGCTTGGCTAGAATTTAGAATTGACGAAGATAATGTCTTGCATCAAATTGCAACTTTTAGACCAAAAGGTTTGTTGGGAAGATTGTATTGGTATTCTCTAGTTCCTTTTCATTTTTTTATTTTTGGAGGAATGATAGATAATATTTTAAAATCGGAACCTGCTAAATAGAAGTACGAGGTTTGAAATAAGAAGTACGAGGATAAAATGTTGGTAGATGGAAGATGGAAGATAGAAAATGGAAGATTGTGAGGTTTAAAAATTTCAGTACTTTTGAAATCTAACTAAATTACAAAATGAAAAAAATTATTACATTATTATTAACTTCAATTTTAATTATTAGTTGCAAATCTAGTTCGAGTAGTATTTCTAAAAGCGAAAGTAATTTTAACGAATTACTAACTATAATGCAAGGAAATTATTCGTCAGAAAAGCATTCTAAACGTGATACAACTTATTTTAATATCTCACTAAGAATGGTTCCAATTTGGAAAGAAAAAGGGAATTATTTATATGTAGAACAAGCAATGTTTAGTAAACAAGAAAAACCATATAGAGTTAGAATTTATAAAATATCTCAAATAAATGAAAACGAGTTTGTAAGTGAAATTCATACTTTAAAAAATGAAAAAGATTGGATTGGAAAATGGAAAACTCCAGAAGCATTTGATTCTTTAACTGAAAATGATATTGACAAAAAAGAAGGTTGTGGCGTTGTTTTAAAACGATTAGGAAAAAATAAATTCTCTGGTTCAACAGGAAATAAAACTTGCCCAAGTGAACTTCGTGGCGCAAGTTATGCATCATCAATAGTTATTGTTAATTCAAATTCTATTGTGTCTTGGGATCAAGGTTTTGATAAAAATAATAAGCAAGTTTGGGGTGCAGAAAAAGGTGGTTATGAGTTTTTAAAATATTAAGAAAAAAAGTACGAGGTTTAATTTACAAAGTACGAAATTAAAGAAAATAGAGTATAGAAAATAGAGTATAGAAAAGTAAAATTCCAAATTCCAATAACTAAATTTTGGAATTTGGAATTTTTTTATTGAAATTTTTATTTAATTCTTAGGAAGAAAAATTTCTGCCATCATACATCTTGCGCTTCCACCTCCACAAGCTTCAATTGTGTCTAAGCTTGAACTTAATATTGTAATATGTTCCTCTAGTTGTGCAATTTGTTTTTTAGTTAAACTTTTATGAGCAGAAGTACTCATTACCAAGTAACGTCTTTCTTCTGCTGCTTGCAATTCTAACATATTTCCTGCAAAATTATTCATTTGATCTTCTGTTATCAATATAATTTCTTTTCCATCAGACTTTAGACTGTCAAGAACCATTTTTCTTTCTTTTTTATCATCAATACAATCGGCACAAATAACTGCAAAAGTATCACCAATACACATCATTACGTTTGTATGATAGATTAGTTTTCGTTCTCCACCTGCCTTGCCGTCAGGCAGGTTTACGGTTTGAAAAGCTTCAAAAATTATAGGATTTAAATCGAAATCTTCGCAGAATTCAATAAATAATTCTTCGTCTGCACGAGGAGAAAGTGCGCAATATGCTTTTCCATTTTCTCTATCAAGCACTATACTTCCTGTGCCTTCAAGATAAAAACCATCGTCTTCGGCAGCAGTATAATCCATTATTCCGTCATTTATTAAAAATCCTTTATCTTCTAAAATATCAAGAATATCTTCTCTTCTTTCGGCACGACGATTTTCGGCAAACATTGGATACAAGACCACATCACCATTTTCATGAAAAGAAATCCAATTGTTGGGAAAAATAGAATCTGGTGTGTCTGGATTTGCTGTATCATCAACTACATTTACATCTACGCCAACAACTCTAAGTTTGTTTACAAAAGTGTCAAACTCTTCTTGCGCTTTGGCATTAACAGTTTCTGGAGTTAATCCGTCAAGGACTTTTTGGTAATAATTGTTTACCGCAGTTTGCTCGTTCATTCTAAAAGCAACTGGACGA
>NZ_JAYVFH010000005.1:0-3110 GCF_043773265.1 Flavobacterium sp.
AACGTTTTGCAGCTTGCAGAAGTGGCGGATTAAGGAAGCATAAACTTTCGGTTAAACACTGACTTTGCAAGTACAAAACCAACTTCAAATTAAGCCCAAAACCCGCCATTTCTGCAAACTGCTGTTGGCAGATGTTATTATTCTTTTATATTCATTTTTATCCAATTAAGCATTTTATTCGGCATTAAATTTATTTCATTTTTATTGAAATTTATATTATTTGTTGCAATGTATACTTTGTCTTCGTCTAATATTCCTGCGTAATATGTGTCGCTTACAAAATCTACAAATAATGCAGATTCATTATATCCACAAGAATGAGAAAAACAAGCAGAAATAAACACTTCTTGGTTTTCAATTCTAATTGGTGTTTGAACTGCTATATATTTTAGGAATAATTCAAATAAATCATTACCAAATTTACTTTTTAATTCTGTGTTAAATTCTGAATTGTTACAAACTTCATCAAAAGCATATTGGTTTTGATATTCTTTTATAAATGAAAAATCTATTTGATTATTGTAATTGGAATTGTTTACAATTCTAATATTTTCATTTTCAATTAGATTTGGTTTAGATTTACTTATTAAGTTATTTATGTTTGAACTATTTTCATAGTTACTTTCATTTCCTTGAGTTTGATTTATTGTGTCAATTGTTGAATTTTCATTTAGTTCTTTTTCTTTTAAGTATTTTGAAGTTGCTTTTCCTTCATTACTAATTACAACAAATGCTAATAATAAAATAACTGAAGTTATGAATAACCATTTCTTTCTTAAACCCGAGAGAAACATAAAAACAAATGGTAAAATGGTGGTTGGTAAAATTTCCGCTATAAACCCTGAAAAATAATTTTCAAAAGGTGAATTATTATATCTTATTGACGCTTCTTGAAAATGAAAAATATTATTAGTTACAAAATAGCCAATTACTTGTCCGATAATAATTAGTAAACCAATAATTCCTAAAATATCAATGATTTGGTTTTTAATCTTTGGAATTGTTTTATTTTTCAAATTATTTACAACAACACTTTCTTTTATTTCGCTATTTATTGAACCTAAATTTTCTTTGGCAATTTGAATATTATCTTTTAGATAATTTACAGATTTGTCAATTTTATTTTCTGTTATTATTACAACTTTTTCGCCACAATTTGGGCAAAATTTTACATTTTCTATTTTACTTCCACAATTATTGCAAAAACTCATATTTGTCTATTTTCGTGTTTTTTGGGATAATATCTGCTAACGTCTCGTGGCTTGGCGTCAGTTGGGGATTTGGTAAGCCAAATGTATAAATTAAAGACCCAACTTCCAAGTACAAAACCAACTTTAAAGTTAGCCTAAAACCCCAATTGCGCCAAACCGCTGTTGTGCGTTCGTTTTTTTTATTTTTCGCAAAAGTTTTTACAATTTAATATTGTTTTTTCATTAATATCTCCAAGACTTATTGCTCTTTTAAAATCCTCACACGCACTTTCTAATTGTCTTTTTGTTGGAAATAGATTTTTGTTTTTAGTTAAAATATTTATTTTTGCAGTGCCTCGATTTGCAATTGCCTCATAATAATTAGGATTTAAATTTATTGCTTTAGTAAAATTATTTTCTGCTTTTTCGAATTCTTTTAATTTATCGTTTGCATTTCCGAGTAGAAAATATATTTCAGAATCGGTTTCATTTATATTTATATATTTTTCACAATTAGCAACGGCTAAAGCATAATTCTGTTGTTGATAATTAATTCTTATTATCCAATATAATGATGATTCTACCTTTTCTTTAATTTCACATTTTTCAGTTACTAAATGTAAATCTTTTAATGCTTCTTCATAATTTTCTAAATACATTTTTGATAATCCTCTATCTAAATAACTTACATAATCATTTTCATTTAGTTTTATTGCCTCGCTAAAATCCAAAATTGCGAGATTATATTTTTTCACTTTATTATAAGACAATCCTCGATTTATGTAGCAAATTTTCTGTTTATCTTTTCCTTTAACAATTTTCAATAATTCGGAAAAGTTTTCAATAGATTCAATATATTTTTCTGATTTAAAATTTGTTATTCCAATTTTATATAACTCACTTTCAGTTTGAGCAAATAAATTTGAAAAATATAAAAAACTTAAAATAATTGTTAATGTTTTATTCATAATTTTTTTTGTAAAATGACGCACAACGTTCTCGCGCTATAGCGGGTTTGGGACTAAATTAAGCCTATTCTTCGGATTTGCCAAATCATCCCAAGTACAAAACCAATTTTCCATTAAGCCAATTGCCCAAATCCGTTGTAGCGTGTGTTATGGGCAGGCTATTTTCTTCAGATAATTAATCCAATGCTTTTCAAGTTCTTTGTTGTCGGCTTCTTTCAAACCTATTTTTTCAATTAAGATTTTATCATCTTTTTTTATTCTAAACACATACATTCCTTTTACATCATCGATACATTGTTTGTATTCTATGTAACCTTTAGGTACGGCTTTATAATCTTCGATTGAGAATAAATAGCTTTCCCAATTATTTTTTCCACAGCCATTTGGGGAATATGAAAAATAGAAATCAGTATTTTTTATTTTTTTCGAGTATGCATATTCTGGATTATCAATGTTTTCAATCTTTGTAAACTGTTTAGTTTTGGCATTGAACAACATAATAGTTTCAAAAAAATAATTGCTGTTATAACCATATCGAATATCTAACATTCCATCTTTGTTATAATCCTCGAATTTTAATGGAACAGTGGAAAGTCCTTCTTCTTTTTGAGCAATTAAGGTGTCATTGTTGGTTATGACATATAATATCATATTGCTTCTGTAATCTGCACGATAAGTATTGTCTAATATTTTTGCTGATACAGAATAAATTAAAGTGTCTTTTTCTTTGATTTTTTCAGTGATAAGTTTCTTTTTTGAATGTTCACAAGAAAACAATAACATAGAACTCAATAATAACAAGAAGTGATATTTCATATAGATTTCTGTTGAATTCTGCGGTTAGCTTGCCCATAACGTCTCGTGGCTTGGCGTCAGTTGGGGATTTGGTTAGCCAAATGTATAAATTAAAGACCGAACTTCCAAGTACAAAACCAACTTTAAAGTTCGCCTA
>NZ_JAYVFH010000006.1:0-2548 GCF_043773265.1 Flavobacterium sp.
TTAAATCTATAATCGTAATAATGGAGATAGTTATAATCGTGAGTAAGGTGTGCTAATCCTCTACCTCGATAATAATCTCCACCTGAGATATTACCGATTGGTTCAAACTCGTAAGTAGTAGTTAATTTTTGAGTTTCGTGGTATAGTTGAGCAAAAAAATGAATTTTTCTGACACAAGTGTTTATATCATATTTCTTTAGAGTATTGTTTATTTGTTTTGCAAATTCACGGTAATTTGCTTCGCTTACTCTTACATTCAAATCATTAGATTTTTTTAGAAATAATCTATCTTCATTTTTCTTTCCATCTTCTGCAATATCATCAAAAACAGATTGTTCAATAGTTATTAAATTCAATTTAAATTTTGGATTGGGACTAACTCCTCTGTCTGTACTTGGAACAACTTTTCCATCTAAATCTTTATAAGTTCTGTTTCCATTTTTGTCTTTAGGATTCCAACTAATTTGTCTAGTATCAAGTTTTCTTAATTCTGTAACTATATATTTTATATCATCAGCAGTATATTCTCTTTTTTTGCATAGGCATTCTTCCTGTTTAGTTTTGTTGCTTTCTGTTTTTTTAGAACCTAAAGTAAACTTATTCGTTTCTGCTGAAAGTCCGTCACATAATAGAAATGCTTTAAATTCAAAACCACCAAATTCAAAATTTGGATTTAATTTTTTTATTTCTTTTCTATTAACCTTAGTATCAAACGTGGAACGTTCCATTGAACCTAAATTTAATGTTTTTGAACAAATTGTTGTATTTGGTAAAACATTATTTATTTCGTCTATAAAAAAGTTTGCACGTCTTGAATCTAAATCTTTATTTGTGATAATGAATCTAAAATTATAATTCTCTGTGTCTTCCGAACAAGAATAAAATTGAATTTCAAGTTTTTTTTCTTTTTTCTTTTTTCGGTCTTTAAAAAATGGACTATTTGGGTCGCCAAATGGAGTTGATGCCCACATTTCATCTAAAATTTGTTCTCCAGTTTTAGCACTTCTAATTTGGTTTAAAGGATGATTATCAATTTCATTTATTACACTTTTTTCTAAATCAGATCTCTTTTGTGATGTATTTTCAAACATAGGAATATCTCCAATTAATCTAAACCAAACACCTTCGTTTGGTTGAACACTATCGTTTTGGTCGATAAAAAATAATCTATCAAAATTATAATCATTTCGATTTGATTTTAGTTTTTCATAATATTTTCTTTCGTCTTCTGTCATTCTTTTTCTTTTTTGCGTTTCTATTGAGTTTTGTGTAGCTCAAAGGTATCAGTTAACGTTCCGCCGCTTCTCGTCAGTTGCGAAGTTCGGAACTGATTATTTTCTGTTAAAGATAGAAATTCTCGCGAAACGTGAACGTGAACATACCACAAAACCCCAATTTCTTAAAACCGCTGTTATGCACAGGTTGATTAGCACTCTTTTAAATCTCTAACTAATTCCGGATTTTTTAAAGCATATATTAAAGTTTTTTTTAAAACTGTTTTGATAAAAATAAATATTTCATTTTCTGAAACTGCTTCTAATAGTTGTAATTTTTTTTTAAAGTCTAGAAAATTTCCATGTGCGATTGAACTTCTATAGTTGTAAAAGACTTCTATAACATTTCCAAGTTTTAAAGTATCTGGACCTTTTATGTAATCCGAAATTATTATAGGTTTTTCAAACTGATTATTTAATAAACTTAACTTAGTTTGCAATTGAACAGTTATAGATTTAAGTCTCTCTTGACTACTGTCAACAAGTAACATTTCTAGACAAGCAATATAGCTAACTATTTTAAAAACAGAATAGTCAGAAACTTCACGCGTTAAGAAGAAATCGTTTAATGCCTTATTTATGAATGGAAAATCTTCTTTAATTTTTTCGAATTCATTCAGTAAATTAATATATTCAATAACTTCTTTTTTGTCACTTTCTGAGAAACTATTTGGGTTCTGTCTTTTACGCCACGGTTGAATTACACTTAGTTCATTATAGTAAGTGAAAATACACAATTCACTGAATGATACTTTTATGCTAACTCCATTGTCATGATTTGAAAATGCAAAAGGAATGAAGTAATCTTTTTCAGCTAATGAAAAAGCCTTTGGATAAATTAAGTTATATCTATTAGAATTTGATTCTTCTAGAACTAAATAGCGAAAATCTTCTTTTACACGTTGTTTAGTCTGTATTCCATTTGGAGGAATGTCTTTAACTTTTTCAAACTCATGAAAGGTATTAGAAAATTCATTTTTAAATATTTGTGGTAATCTACTATTACAGATATACTGCTTTATGTTGATTTTTAAAGATAATAGGAGATTATCAGGAACATTTTTTAAAACCAAGTTTTCCGATATTATTATTTCTTCCTTTGGATCATTCTCTGTCAAGTTGTCTATAAAATAATAAATTTTGCTTTCCATAATAGGGGTTTTCAACTTGTGCATAACGTGTCGCCACTTGCGTTCAGTGGCGATTTTCACACACTGACGTAAACAAATATACCGAAAACTTTTAAAAAAAAAATATGATTGAAACAAAAAAAG
>NZ_JAYVFH010000007.1:0-8182 GCF_043773265.1 Flavobacterium sp.
AAAGGAATTACTGATAAATATGCAATGTTAAAACTAAGTATTTCTCCTCAAGGTATACAAACAACAGTTTTTAGAACTGATAAGGAAAATGAGTTTATAGAACCATATTCTGTGGACAATACTATTTATGCTGTTTTTAAATCTCAAAGGGTTAAAGGAAATTTAGGGTGGTCATGCTCTACAGATGATGCAGATTTAGTAAATAATAAAACGAACAAAGTTAATACTAGTAGAGCAAACAACGGTCAGTTAAAAACAATGCGTTTAGCTCAATCTTGTACTGCTGAATATTCTAATTATTTTGGAGCAACTAGTGCTGCTCAAGTCGGATTAGTTTTGGCAGCATTTAATACTACTTTAACAAGATCTAATGGAGTTTATGAAAAGGATTTAGGAATTCACTTAAACCTTGTAGCTTCATCAACTAATGTGATTTATTACAATGCTGCAACAGATCCTTATTCAGCTGCTGCTGCAGGTTCTGGTGGAGCTTGGAATGCTGAATTACAAAATACTTTAAGTTCAACTTTAACAGGAACAGGAACAACTCTTGCTGCAAATAATGCGGCTTATGATATTGGTCATTTATTTGGTGCTTCTGGTGGCGGAGGAAATGCTGGATGTATTGGTTGCGTTTGTACTGATGATACTGCAAGTACAGCGGATACTAATAAAGGTAGCGGATTCACATCTCCTGGAGATAATGTTCCAACTGGAGACACTTTTGATATTGACTATGTTGTGCATGAAGTTGGCCATCAACTTGGAGGAACTCATACATTTTCCATGTCTAATGAAGGTACTGGAACCAATATGGAAGTTGGATCTGGAATTACAATTATGGGATATGCTGGAATTACTGATCAAGATGTAGCAACTAATTCTATAGCATTTTATCATGCAGTATCTATTTCACAGATACAAATAAATCTATTAAGTAAAACATGCCCAGTTTCAACAAATATTGCAGCAACTAATGCAACACCAGTTGCAAATGCTGGTGCAGATATTACAATACCTAAGAGTACTCCGTTTATTCTTACTGGATCAGCTACTGATGCAAATGCAGGTGACGCATTAACTTACAGTTGGGAACAATATGATAATGCTAACGCAACGCAAACTCTTGCAGCTAGTGCCGCTAGTGCAACTAAAGCTTCTGGTCCAAACTGGATATCTTTTAGTCCAACTGCCTCTCCTTCAAGGTACATGCCAAAATTATCTACTGTTTTAAGTAATTCTGTAACTACACCTGGACCAGAAGTTAACATTGAAGCGTTAAGTTCTGTTGCTAGAACTTTAACATTTAGATTAACTGTAAGAGATAATGTTCCTTATGTTGCATTAAATAAAGTGTCTCAAACAGGATTTGATGATAAAATAGTTACTATTGATGCTACTAGAGGACCTTTAAATGTTACTTCACAAAATACGGCTGGAATCAGTTGGATTCAAGGTAGTACACAAACTATTACTTGGGCAGTAAACAACACAAATGCAAGTACAGGTGGAACAAATGTTGATATATTATTATCTACAGATGGAGGATTAACATTCCCAACTACTTTAATTGCAACTACACCAAATGATGGTTCTGAAGCAATAACTGTTCCTAATGTTGCAGCAGTAAATTGTAGAATAATGGTAAAAGCTTCTGCCAGTATTTTCTTTAATGTTAACACTACTCCTTTTGCTATAGGTTATATAGTTACTAATGCTTGTAATACTTATACTGATAATGTTCCATTACCTTTTGTTGATCAAGCTCCAGGAAATTATACTACTCGAACTATAAATGTGCCAATAACAGGAACTATTTCTGACGTAAATGTAACAAACAATATTACTCATACTTATTTATCAGATGTTCAAACTGATATTAGTAGTCCTGTTAATCCAACCACTTTTATTAAATTGTTTAACAGAAGTTGTGGAAGTACTGATGGAACAGTAAATTTAAAATTTAGCGATGGTGGAGCTGCTATAAATTGTGCCTTGGGAAGCACATTACAAACTGTTGCGCCAGGAGGTTCTTTGGCAACATTTAATGGACAAAACCCTCAGGGAACATGGACTTTTAGAGTTTATGATAATTATTCGCCAGATACAGGAACAATTAATAATTGGGCAATTGAAGTATGTACTCAAACTGCAACATTAATTACAGAAGAGTTTGGTTTAGAAAACTTTGCTTTATATCCAAATCCAAATAGTGGTAACTTTAACATTCAGTTTAATTCATTAACAAATAATGAAATTAAAATAAATGTTATCGACATGAGAGGAAGACAGGTATTTAATAATTCATTTGAAAATACTGGATTGATAAATCAAAATCTTCAATTAGAAAACATTCAATCTGGTGTTTATCTTGTAACGATTCAAGATGGTAACAGAAAGGAAGTTAAGAAAATAGTTGTTGAGTAATCAATTTAAATTTTTTAAAAGGTCGCAATAAATTGCGACCTTTTTTTATTTAAAATTATTTAATATATTTAGCCCATAAAATCAAACAAACAATGAAAAAAACTTTACTAGTATCCTTAATAACTGTTTTGTTTAGCACTTTAGTGTTTTCACAAACCGACAGATTATGGACGTCTAACACAATTAACAGTGATAAAATCACAAAAGATAAAGGTGTTGCCAGACAATCATTTCCAAAAGAGTTTAAATTATTCAATTTGAACATTGATCTTTTAAGACAAGATTTATTTTCTTTAGTAGGAAATCAGTCGCTAAAACATGCAACAATTATTTCTTTGCCAAATGCAGATGGAAATTATGAGCAATTTGAAGTTTATGAAGCTTCAAATTTTGAAGCCGATTTGCAAGCACAATTTCCAGAAATCAGAGCTTTTTCAGGAAAAGGTATTACTGATAAATATGCAACATTAAAACTTAGTATTTCTCCACAAGGAATACAAACAATGATATTTAGAACAGATAAAGAAAATGAGTTTATAGAACCCTATTCACAAGATCACACCATTTATGCTGTTTTTAAATCTCAAAGAGCTAAAGGAAATTTAGCATGGTCATGCTCAACGGATGATAAAAAAATGGTAACTGATGTAAGTTCAAGGTTATCTAATACTAATAAATTTGATGACGGAAAACTAAGAGTTATGCGATTAGCACAATCATGTAATGGTGAATATGCTAATTATTTTGGAGCAACAAGTGCAGCACAAGTTGGTTTAGTTTTGGCAGCATTTAATGCAACATTAACTCGTTGTAATGGTGTTTACGAAAAAGATTTAGCTTTACATCTTAACTTGGTTGCAAGTTCTACAAACATAATTTATTATACTCCAACTTCAGATCCATACACAACATTGGCTAACTGGAACAGACAATTACAAAACACAATAAGTGCAAACTTAACTGGTCCAGCAACAACTTTGGCGGCCAACAATGCTGCTTACGATATCGGTCACATGTTTGGAGCTTCTGGTGGTGGTGGAAACGCAGGTTGTATTGGTTGTGTATGTGTGAACGATACCGCAAGCACAACAGACCAAAATAAAGGTTCAGGTATTACTTCACCAGCAGATGGAATTCCACAAGGAGATAATTTTGATATAGATTATGTTGTTCATGAAGTTGGACATCAATTAGGAGGAAATCATACTTTTTCAAATACTAATGAAGGAGCAGGAGTAAGTAAAGAAGTAGGTTCTGGTATAACTATTATGGGTTACGCAGGAATCACTGGTCAAGATTTAGCTCCACACTCTATTGATATTTTTCACGAAACTTCAATTGAGCAAATACAAAATAATTTAGTTACAAAAACGTGTCCTGTTACAACATCAATATCTGCTAATAATGCAACACCAGTAATTGCAGCAATTGAAAATTATATTATTCCTATCAGTACGCCATTTGTTCTTACAGGAGTTGCAACTGATGCAAATGTGGGTGACGCATTAACTTATTGTTGGGAACAAAATGATGATGGTGGTTCCTCAACAGGAGCAAATAGTAGCGCTAGTATAACAAAAACTATTGGCCCAAACTTTTTGTCTTGGTCACCAACAGCTTCACCTTCAAGATATTTTCCAAAGTTAACGTCTACGATTGCTAATTCTGCAACAACAAGTCAAGTTGGTGGTGATGCTGGAATGTTATCTGAAGCATTAAGTTCTGTTGCAAGAACTTTAAATTTTAGATTAACTGTAAGAGATAATTCACCATATAGTTCAACAGCACCAATTAAAGTAGGACAAACTGCTTTTAGAGATATGGCTGTAACTACAACTACAGCTTCTGGACCTTTTCTTGTAAGCGCTCCAAACACAGCGGTTTCTTGGGTTGTTGGAACTAATCAAACGGTTACATGGGCAGTCGCAGGAACAACTGGTAATGGAGTAAACTGCTCTTTTGTAGATGTGTTTTTATCAACAGATGGTGGTTTAACTTATCCAATTCAATTAGCAAATAAAGTTCCAAATGATGGTTCTGAAACAGTTACAGTTCCAAACAATGTAGGTTCTACAAATAGAATTATGGTAAAAGGAAATAATCAAATATTTTTCGATATTTCTAACGCTAATTTTTCTATTACTACAGCTCCTTCTAGCTTTGCAATTACACAATCAAGTGTTCAAAGTATTTTAGCATGTTCATTAACAACTACTTCATATACATTTAATTATAGTGCTTTAAGTGGTTTTTCTGGGTCAACAGCATTTAGTGTATCAGGAACACCTCCAGGATCAACGGTTTCATTTAGTCCAGCAACAATGAGTTCTACAAATGGAACAGTAACAATGACATTAAATAATCTTGCAACTGCAACTCCAGGAAATTATAATATGGTTGTTACAGGAACTTCAGGTGCAACTACAAGTGCCGTTCCATTTTATTTATATTTAGGATTGCCAAATGTAATTTTATCAACACCTTTAAATGCAGCAACTGCCCAAAACACATCATTAGCTTTGTCATGGTCAGTTAATCCAAGTGCTACTTCATATGATGTTCAAGTATCTATTAATTCAAGTTTTACCCCAATTCTTAGTTCAGGGAATGTGACTTCAAATTCATATAATTTAAGTGGATTAACATCAGGCACAACTTATTATTGGAGAGTTGCTCCTAAAAACCCTACTTGTACAGGAACTTTTGGAAGTCCTTTTTCTTTTACAACAGGTATTGTTACTTGTGCAACTTCTAATTCTGCAAATGTTCCAGTAACAATTCCTACAACGGTTGCAACTGTTACTTCTACATTAAATATTCCTTCTGGAGTAAGTATATCAGATGTAAATGTCACAGTAAATATTACGCATACTTGGATAAACGATTTGTCATTAACATTAACAAGTCCAACAGGAACCGTTGTAACATTAGTTGCAAATCCATGTAGTCCAAGTGTAAGTGTTAACGATATAGCAGCAACATTTGATGATGCAGGAACTGCATTTGTTTGTAGTAATTCTCCAGGAATATCTGGAACTGTTTTGCCAGCACAAGCATTATCAGCATTTAATGGACAAAGTTCAACAGGAACTTGGACATTAACTGTAGCAGATGCTTTTTCTGCGGATGGAGGTTCATTAAATAGTTGGAGCTTAAATATCTGTGCTGTTGCACCATTAAGTGTTAGTGAAAATGGGTTACAGAATTTTGCAATTTATCCTAATCCAAATAATGGAAACTTTAATGTTCAGTTCAATTCGTCTACTAATAATGATATATTAATTGGTGTTTATGACATGAGAGGAAGACAAATTGTAGACAAATCTATTGAAAATACAGGTTTAATAAATCAAAATTTACAATTAGACAATGTTCAATCTGGAGTTTATCTTGTAAGTGTTCAAGATGGAAACAGAAAAGAAGTTAAGAAGATAATTATTCAATAATTTTAAGATTAGATAATAATAATTTTAAGATTAGATAATAATGAAAATGGCTCGAAATTTTTCGAGCCATTTTTATTTTCCGTTATAAGTATTCATCGTGGTTTCTAATCCTGATAATGCAAATGAAGAAATTATTTGTGATGCTAATTCAAGACGTTCTTGTAATTTAGATTTTTCATCTTCGTTCCATTCGCCTAGAACATAATCTATTTGTTTACCTTTTTTAAATTCATCACTTATTCCAAATCTAAATCTTGGATATTCTGATGAATTTAATAGTAATTGTATATTTTTTAAACCATTGTGTCCGCCATCAGTTCCTCTTGGTTTTATTCTAATGGTTCCAAATGATAGATTTAAATCGTCTGTAATTACTAGTATATTTTCTGTTTCAATTTTTTCTTTTTCCATCCAATACTTTAGCGCTTTTCCACTAAGGTTCATGTAAGTATTGGGTTTTAATAGAATAATGTTTCGTCCTTTAATTTTAAATTCTGCAACATCGCCCAACTTGGCAGTTTGAAACGTTATGTTTTCTTTATTGGCAAAGTAATTTAATATTTTAAAGCCAATATTGTGACGTGTGTTTACATATTCTAAACCAATATTTCCTAAACCTACAACTAAGAATTTCTTCATTGGAACTTCGTCTTTTTCTGTTTTATTTTTAAATAATGTGTTTAACCAACCTGTATGCCGTTTTGGAATATTCATTTTGTAAATGTAAGAATTTGTTTTTAAAATTTGAATTTTATAGAAATGATAACTCTTTAACCCTGATAGGAATGAAAATCCTTTGGTTGCGGTTTTCGCGTAGCGAAAACCGCAACCAAAGATTGAAATGGATAGCAGGAATTACGATTGTTGAAAATGCCAAAAGTATCGTTTCTAATAATTAAGAATCTTAAATAATATTAGAATCTTAAACAATAAATTAGAATCTGAAACAAGTTCAGATTACATAAAAAAAGCACCTTGCGTTGGCAAGATGCTTTGATATAATGTGTGAAGAAATTATTTTTTCTTTTTTGCTCCACCTTTTTCTGCTTTTGCAGCTTCTTGAGCAGCTTTCATAGCAGCACGAGAAATCTTAACTTGAGCAACAACAGTGTTGTCTGGATGCATTAATTTGTATTTTTCTGCAACTAATTTAGTTACATACAATTTATTACCCATTTGAAGTTCAGAAATGTTTGCTTCAACAAAATCAGGAAGATTTTTAGGTAAAGCTTTTACTTTTAATCTTCTTTGATTTAAGTTTAAAACACCACCAAGAAGTACACCTGGAGAAGTTCCTGTAACTTTTACTGGCACTTCCATAACTATTTCTTTGTCGTCACTTAATTGAAAAAAGTCAATGTGTAAAATAGCATCACTTACTGGGTGAAATTGAATGTCTTGTAAAATTGCATTGTAAGTTTTTCCAGCCAAATCTATTGCAACTGTGTGCGCGTTTGGAGTGTAAACTAAGCTTTTGAAAGCTTTAATTTCTGCTGTAAAATGTACTGGCTGACTTCCTCCGTAAATAACGCAAGGAACCATTCCAGCATTACGTGCCGCTTTGGTTGCTACCTTGCCCACGCTTTCTCTTTCTGATCCTTTAATTGTAATCGATTTCATTGTAAAAATATATAGTTAATAATTATAAAAATTCTATTCAATAGTAATGTCAATTTCAAAAATCAATTTCAAAATTTTCATTTATTATAAGCGTTTGATTTTACATCAAGAACTTTCCACTTATTGAGTTGTTGTGCTGTACCATATGCATTACTTCTGCAAAAAGTGGTGCGCAACTTACTACTTTTATTTTTTTAGATTCTTTCTTTAATGGAATAGAATCAGTTACTATTAATTCTAATAATTTAGAATTCTCTATTTTTTCATATGCTTCGCCAGATAAAATGGCGTGTGTACATATTGCTCTAACGCTTAATGCGCCTTTTTCAATCATTAAATCGGCAGCTTTGGCTAATGTTCCTCCTGTATCGATCATATCGTCTACAAGAATTACGTTTCTGCCTTTTACTTCTCCAATTAATTCTATAGAACTAATTTCGTTGGCTACTTTTCTTTGTTTGTAACATATTACTACGTCAGATTCTAAAAATTTAGAGTAGGCGTAAGCTCTTTTACTTCCTCCCATATCTGGCGATGCAATTGTTAAATTGTCTAGATTTAAACTTTTTACATAAGGCAAAAAGATTGTCGATGCAAACAAATGATCTACTGGTTTTTCAAAAAAACCTTGTATTTGATCTGCGTGTAAATCCATCGTCATTACTCTTGTTGCACCTGCAGCATCTAGA
>NZ_JAYVFH010000008.1:0-3139 GCF_043773265.1 Flavobacterium sp.
AGAATTCAATTGTATAATAAAATGACAAATTTTATTAAAGAGAAGTTGTAGGAATGCAAATAGTTTCGATTCAAAATAAAATTCATGAGATAAACGGAATTAAAGTTATGCTAGATTTTGATTTGGCCGAACTTTATGAAGTTGAAACTCGAGTTTTAAATCAAGCGATAAAAAGAAATATTGATAGTTTTCCTGAAGATTTTATGTTCAGATTGACAAAAGAGGAATGGGAGGAACTGTCGTCATCGTCAGCATTTACGTTGATGTCATCACAATTTGTGATGACATCAACACAAACATTGAGATCATCCAAAAGACCAAAAGCCTCATTACCCTATGTTTTTACAGAACACGGAGTTACAATGTTAGCAAGTGTTTTGAGAAGCCCAAAAGCAAGAAAAATGAATATCGCTATTGTTAGAGCTTTTGTAGCGTTAAGAAGAACCTTGTTAAATATGGAAAATTTTCAAATTCTAATAAAAGATTTGGAAACTAAATACGACAGCCAATTTGAAGATGTTTTTGAAGCCATACAATTTTTGATGACGGAAAATAAAGAAATTGCAACTCAAAACGAAAGAACCAAAATTGGATATAAAAAATAAAAACCAGAATTCAATAGTATAATAAAATGACGAATTTTATTAAAGAAAAACTATAACCAACCTAACCAAAACAATAATAAAAACAATTAAAAAATGAATGAAACAACAGTAAAAACAGGACATCCAAAAGGACTTTGGTATTTATTTGGAACAGAAATGTGGGAACGATTTGGGTATTATTTAATGCTCGGAATTTTTTCTTTGTATATGATTGATGGATGGAATAATGGCGGAATGGGATTTGATTCTGCTAAAAAATCAGATATTTATGGAACCTATTTAGGTTTAGTTTATTTAACACCATTTATTGGCGGATTATTAGCCGATAGAATTCTAGGTTATCGAAGGTCAATTGTTATTGGTGGATTAATGATGTCTGCTGGATATTTTTTATTGTCAATTCATAGCACAACAACTTTTTATATTGCGTTACTTTTTATAATTTTAGGTAACGGATTCTTTAAACCAAATATTTCAACACTTGTAGGAAACTTATATAGTGGTGAAGATATGAAAGATAAAAAAGATGCTGGTTACAACATCTTTTATATGGGAATTAATATAGGAGCATTCATTTGTAACTTCGTTGCCGCATACATGAGAATCAACTATGGTTGGGGACACGCTTTTGCCGCAGCTGGTGTAGGAATGTTAGTTGGTGTTGTGATTTTTTTAATGGGAACAAAACACATAAAACACGTTGATGTTGTAAAACCAGTTCAAGCTGGAGATATGCCAACTACCAAAATACTTGGCTTAACAGTTCTTCCAATGTTTATTTTTGGAATAATTGGATATATGATACCAGGTAATTTTTTAGGAACAGATACTAATGATGCTTTTATTATTGGATGTTTACCAGTAATTGGTTTCTTTATATATCTTGCATTTACTGCCGAAGCAAAAGAAAGTAGAGCTATTAAAGCACTTTTAGCTGTTTTTACTTGTGTGATTTTATTCTTTGCTATTTTTCATCAAAATGGTGATGCATTGACAGTTTGGGCAGAAGACCATACAGATAGAAATATGCCAGAAACAGTTTCAAATGTTGCCGAAAAAATAGGAATGGTTCAAAATGTGGTTAACAATGATATAGTTTCATCAGACCAAACAACTTTTGATGCAACTATTACAGAAATGCGTGCCAAAGAAGAAGCAATGCCAGCGGTTTCTGCCGAAGAATTAAAAGCAAAAGGTGATTTTTCAAATGAAATAGGTCAGTTGGAAAGTTCTAGAAAATATTTCTCCACTTTGCCAGGTGATCAAGTACCTGCAAAAGGTGCTAATTTAAAATTATATTCAACAGAGTTATACCAATCTATAAATCCGTTTTGGGTTGTAGTTTTAACTCCATTAGTAGTTGGTTTTTTTGGTTTTATGCGAAGAAAAAAGAAAGAACCAAGTACACCTACAAAAATTTTCTTAGGTTTAGTTATTACTGCATTGTCAGCATTAGTTATGGTTGGAGCAGTTTTTGCAACTAACGATATGACTATGAAAGCTAGCTCTTGGTGGTTAATCGCTTCTTATGGAGTTATTACTGTTGGAGAATTATGCCTTTCTCCAATGGGATTATCATTGGTTTCTAAACTTTCGCCACCAAGAATTACAGCGTTAATGATGGGTGGATTTTTCTTGGCAATTTCAGTTGGAAATAAATTATCAGGAATGTTATCTTCTCTTTGGGAATCTATGCCAGAAAAACAAAATTTCTTCTATTTAAATTTCGGATTAGTATTAGCAGCAGCGATTGCATTGTTCCTAATGTTAAAATGGCTAAATGGTGTTATGAGAGAAAACAATGTTCAATAACATTTTATAAAATAAATTTCAAAACCTCTGATTTTTCAGAGGTTTTTTTATATTTGTTACTTAATCAAATTTAAAAATGGAAAAGAATCTTACACTCGAGGATATTCAAAATTTTAAAGGAAAATATCCAAAACAATTGTGGCATTTATTTATGGTAGAAATGTGGGAACGTTTTACCTTTTATGGAATGAGAGCTTTATTGGCTTTGTATATTTCACATCTTGTTTTATCTGCAGATTATAATCCTTTGTCAAAAAGCGAATTAGAATCTAAAAAAATAGAATTTCTAAAGCAAAATAAAGAAGAACTTTCTCAAGGTCATCCGAGATATTATATAGAAACCTCGCAACAAAAATATCGAGATGAGGCAGAAAGCACCTCTAATAAAAAGTATGGATTAATTCAAGCTTTTATTTATGCAATGGCATTTGTAGGAGGAATGTTTGCTGATAGAATTTTTGGTTTTAGAAAATCTGTTTTTTGGGGTGGAGTTTTAATGGCAATTGGCACATTTATTATGGCAATTCCTGGAGCATTTTCTTTTTATCTCGGAATTAGTATACTTATTGTTGGTAATGGATTTTTTAAACCTAACATTTCTACAATGGTTGGCCAATTATACCCTGCAAATGATAGGAGAATAGATAGTGCATTTACTATATTTTATATGGGGATCAATTTAGGTGCATTTTTCTCGCCATTAGTTTGCGGTTCTATGGATT
>NZ_JAYVFH010000009.1:0-4037 GCF_043773265.1 Flavobacterium sp.
TGATAAAATGGATTCAAACCATTGAAGATTCTAAAATTTTAAATAAATTAGAATCAATAAAATCAGAAGATACTTTTGATTTTGAAAAGGAATGGGCAAGAAGTATTTCTGGTGATGAACTAAGAGAAAGAACAAAAAAACACATAAAATCATTGCCTTGGAAAAAGTGAGTATTCAATATTTGCCAGAAATTGAAGATTTTATTAATAATTTAAGTGATTTACTTTTTGAAAAGGAATATTTCTCGCTTTATGAATATTCAGCAAATTATGTAGATAATTTAACCTTTTTTATTGAAAAAGAATTATTTAATTTTCCTCATAAAATAACACCAATAAATTTAAAAAAAATTGGTTCTAATTATGCTTTTTATAAACCAAACAATAGAACAACTTGGTACATTTTCTTCGAAAAAAGCAATAATCGTTATTTAATTACTTATATAACAAACAATCACGTTAAAGAACTAAATGATTTATAAATAAAAAAACGGCTTATCAAAATAAACCGTTTAAACTGAAAACTGAAAACTGATCACTGACTACTAACTATTCATCAAACTCTCAATCTCATCAACTTCAATTGGAATATTTCGCATCAAGTTAAAAGCTGCGCCTTTTTCTTGAATTACCATATCGTCTTCAAGTCGAATTCCAAAACTTTCTGCCGGAATATAAATTCCTGGTTCAACAGTAAAAACCATATTGGCTTTCATTGGTTCGTGCAATAATCCGTAATCGTGCGTATCTAAACCCAAATGATGCGACGTTCCGTGCATAAAATATTTTTTATAAGCTGGCCAATCTGGGTTTTCATTTTGCACATCGGCTTTGTCAATTAATCCTAATCCAAGCAATTCCGAAGTCATAATTTTACCAACTTCTACATGATATTGTTTCCATAAAGTTCCTGGCGCAAGCATTTTTGTTGCTTCATTTTTTACATTTAAAACCGCATTATAAACTTGTTTTTGTCTGTCGGTAAATTTTCCCGAAACTGGAACCATTCTAGTCATATCACTCGAATAATTTGCATATTCTGCACCAACATCTAGCAAAATTAAATCGCCTTCATTGCATTGCTGATTGTTTTCTATGTAATGCAACACATTGGCGTTGTTTCCAGAGGCAATAATTGGCGTGTAAGCAAAACCTTTAGATCTATTTCTTATGAATTCGTGAGCAAATTCGGCTTCAATTTCATATTCCATCACGTTTGGTTTGACAAAATTTAAAATTCTGCGGAAACCTTTTTCTGTAATATCGCAAGCGGTTTGAATTAAATCTAACTCTTCACTTTCTTTAATTGAACGAATTCTTTGTAAAATTGTATTGCTTTTGGCTACCTGATGCGCAGGATAATTTTCTTTCCACCATTTTACAAATCGTGCTTCGCGAGTTTCAGTTTCAATTGATGCTCTGTAATGTTCGTTGGTGTTGATATAAATGGTTTCAGAATAAGCCATAACTTCTTTTAAAGTCTTGTGAAAATCTTGCAACCATATCACAGATTTTATTCCAGAAACTTCAAATGCTCTGTCTTTAGTAAGTTTTTCACCTTCCCAAATGGCAATGTGCTCGTTGGTTTCTTTAAGGAAAAGAATTTCTTTTAAATGGTCATAAGGTGCATCTGGAAAAAGCAATAAAATACTTTCTTCTTGGTCTACACCAGATAAATATAAAATATCTCTGTGTTGTGCAAAAGGCAAAGTAGAATCGGCAGAAACAGGATAAATATCGTTAGAATTAAAAACCGCAACACTATTAGGTTTCATTTGCGAAGTGAATTTTGCTCGGTTTTTAACAAACAAATCACGGTCTATTTGATGGTATTTCATTTTTTGAGTAATTAGTGAATAGTAAAAAGCATGTATTTTAAACAAAATTAAGGAATAATTGAGTTTAAGTTGTAGCCAAATGGCGTTATTTTTATTCTACATTATGAATAGAAAAGTTTGGAACTCAGATTTAAGAAATTATAATAATTTTAAAATTTCTTAAATCTGTGTTCCAAAAATAAATCATAAAGTGTTCTTACGAATTCGACTCATATGACGAGATGAAATTCCAAGAAATGAAGCCAAATAATGCAAAGGAACTTCTTGCAATAATTTAGGTTCGGTTGTTAAAAGTTTTTTATAACGTTCTTCTGGCGTAAGTGTAAGTAAATCAATTCGATAATCATCAATTAAGCAAATTTGTTTTTCAATAACATTGTAATAAAATTGATTAAAAGTTTTGTTTTTTTGAATTAAATCTTTAAAATTTTTTAAATCTACAACCCACAATTTACAATCGGCAATTGCTTTGATGCTTTTTCTAGATGGAATTTGATTTAGAAAGCTATTTAAAGATGAAGTCACTGAATTTTTTAATGCTAAATAGGTAGTTTTATCTTCATCTAAAATATTGATTGAATGTTGCAAAATACCACTTTCTACATAGCAAAAACAGTTACAAACCTCACCTTCATTAACAAAATATTCGTTTTTCTTTAAATTTAATACTCCAAAACTTTTTAGTATTTCATCAATTTGAAAATCATAATCATTGGTGTTGCAATCAATAAATTGAAGTAAATAATTGTAAAAATTATGGTTTTTATTTTCGAATTTCATCAAGATTATAACTTTTTCATTTCAAATTTATAAAGATAAATGCTAATAGTTGTTAAATGCAGTATAAAAAAGCAAATTGTTTTTGATGTTTTTTTATCTTAGCCATTAAATTTATAAAAATGAGAACGTTATCAATTGTAATTTTCAGCTTAATATTTGGAATTAGTTTTTCTCAAACTAAATTAATATCGCACAAAAGTCATAGCGGAAACAATGAAAGTTTTAGAATTTCTCTTGAAGAAAATTTATTTGATATTGGCGATTCTAATCTTGGAGCAGCGCCAAATCGTTATGAAAGGAATGCCGTTTTAGATACAGTTATTTATGTTTCTAAAGAAAAAACAATACTTTTAACCAGCGAATATTGTACCGAGAGTGACAGAAATGATTTTAAAATATTAAGTTCAAATAAATGGAGAGTAGGAAAAGAAACTTTATATAATCACAATTTATTTTCTAAAAATCATTCATTAGATAGTATAAAAGAAGTCTTAAAGTCAGATTATAACTTTAAAAATGATATAAATAAAGTTGTTTTCATTGGCTTTGACAATAAAAAAGCACCATTAAAAACTAAGAAAAAGAAAAAATCTATAATTCCATTTGTTGAAAATAAACCAAATTTTCCTTCAAAACCATTGTTGATTTTTGCATTATTTTCTTTGGCAACACTTGTTGCATTTTTCACTTGGAAAACTACCAATTTCAAAACTTTGGCTTCCAACTAATGCAAAAAATTTTAGAAAAAAATTTAGCTGTTTTTTTTGTTTTAGGTTATCTATTTATTCCGTTAACGTTAAACGGAAAAGACTGGCAATTTCAACTTACAAATTTTCTTTTTTCTAAACCAATTTCGTTTATTCAAAACAGTTTTTATCCAAAAGCTTTAAAACAAATCGATTTTTCATCTGATACAATTGCAATAAACTTATTGTTGTTACTCTTGTTTTTTATTTCGATAATTGTTGTAATAATTTTAAAATTTACAAGATTTAAAATTAATAAATTTATAATTCTTTCTAGATTAATTACTTGCTATTACATTGCTTTTATACTTTTAGAATATGGATTTAACAAAGTTTTTAAAGCACAATTTTATCTCCCAGAACCTAATATTCTTTACACGCCTTTTGGAAATTTAACCAAAGATATTTTATATTGGTCAACCATTGGAACATCTCGTTTTTATTCGATTTCAATGGGAATTATAGAAGTTGTAGTTGCAATTTTAATCCTTATTAAACCAACTCGAATTTTAGGATTATTAACAGCGATTGCCATTTTCATTACTATTGTTATAATCAATTTTGGATTTGACATTTCGGTAAAAACATTTTCAATTTTCTTGCTTTTGGCCACAGTTTTTGCAGTTTTTCCTTATTTTAAAACTTTACTAAATTTTTTAGTTCTTCAAAAAAAG
>NZ_JAYVFH010000010.1:0-4197 GCF_043773265.1 Flavobacterium sp.
ATGTCAGTTGCGAGCTTCGTAACTGCGTATTTTCTGCTAAGATAATAATTGTTGCGAAAGATATACGTCCGGCTACCACAAATATCGCAATTGCATGAAACGGCTGTTGTGTGTAGTGCTTCTTTTCAACGATATTTTTAATTTAATTACAAAATTTCTTTCCAATTGTTTTCATCGTAAACATCGTTTTCTTTTTCGCCTGCAATTATTTTCTGCGCTAACTCTTTCATTGCTTCTGCATTTTCTTCATTGTTTATAATACTTTCAATTACATATTTTCTAACACCAGCAACTGTTTCATCAATTAATTGCATTTGTTTATCTAAATCTTGTTGAGCCATTACAAGATTAGCTTCGGCAAGTTTTTCAGTTAAAATTGCTTCTTCATACACTTCAATTTGTCTATCAATTTCTTCAAAATCAAAATTAAAAATTCCAACTTTATCAAATTTTTCTTGACACAATTTTTTAAATTCTCTTAGAATATCGGGTTGGTCAATTAATGGTTGTTTTTCAACCCATTCCATCATTTCTTCATCAGGTGAATCGCCTTCAAGATAGTAGATTATTTTTTTTGTGTATTTAGTACTCATTTTTTTATTTTTTTATTCAACTTCGTATTTCTCTTTTAGTTTGTTGATCTCTTCTTTTAAGATTTCATTATTTTCTGTAAGTTTATTAATTTCAATATTTTGGCTTTTGGATTTAGTTATCAAAAAATTTTGATATTCTGAAATTCTTTTCACTTTTCTTAACAATTTTTCTATTTGGTTGGTTTCAGCATACAAGATTGTATCATTAATATTTAAATTAAAATAATTCTCATTTTCTTTAATATCTTCTCTCAAGGTTTTTAATTCTATTTTACTTTTTGATAGTTCAGTTTTTATATTATTTTTTTTTGCTTTAAGTAAATTTAGTCTTTGTTGTTTTGCTGAAATTCTATCTTCATATTTTTTGTTTTTGAAAGCAATTTTGTATTCTTTTTGAAGTTCAGCATATTTAATATTTTTTTCTTTTAGTTTAATGGAATTAATTCTAAAATCAGTTTCTAAATTAAGTATTTTTTTTTCTAACTCCTCATTTAGCATAATTAAATTAAATTGTTCTGATTTTTGAAATCCTAATTTAGTTTGTACATATCTGATTCCATTTTTATCTTCATAAACTCTTTCTTTAACTTTTGTGAAATTATTTAATAAAGCTAATAAATCAAAAAACTCGATTTTTTTTTCAGTTTTGTTGTTGAAAATATTTTCAAATAAGCTCATTTTTTTATTTCAATTCTAAAGATTTGTAATTTAAATTTAGTTAGTGTTTTCCGCACCGCAGGCATTACACACAACGTTCCCACGCTTGTAGCAGTTGGGGTTAAATATTCACTTTTCTTTCGGTTTAAAACTGAACTTCGCAAGTACAAGAAAGGCTTTTGATTAAACCAAAAGCCCCAATTGCTACAAACGTGTGTTAGCAAACGTTTTTTATTGTACTGAAAACTCAATTTTACCATCAGTATTCCAACCTGCTATATTTGTATCTAAACGATAACGATTACATTTTGATGAACCTTGAAATTCAATTGAATCATCTGTAAAAAAACTATAATTACCAATTCTATTTAGTTTTACTTGAATTTCTAATTCATATTCGCCAGTTACATTATTATAAATAATATTAGACCAACCTCCATTATATGCTTCCATAGAACCTTTAAGATAAGTAACTTGATTATCTGTAAAAAGATACCTTGATGTCGTTACTAATCTTGCGTTTAAATCGTTAGTTTTTTCAAATAAATTTAATTCTTGACCAAAATAATTATTTAATGTTGGGATAATAATTTTTAACGTTATTACATCTCCTTGATTATATACTGACTGTAAAGGCAACAAAGTGATTAAATTATCAACTCTTGCAGTAGCCCCATAATCAAAGCAATCATCATCTCCACCAGGACAACCCGTTAGGGTTGTCAAGAGGAGGAATAAACCTGTAAATTTCAATAATTTAGTAACCATAGCTATTGAATAAGTTTCTGATTGGAGTTGCTTGTGTAGGATAAGTATTAATCAATGCATCTCTAAATTGAGTTGTAGTTTCAACACTTGAGCTTAATCTATTGAATATTGATGATAAATCATTTGTGTTACTTGAGTTGCCGACAAAACAATTATCTACAATATCATTAATAATTATTGTTCTATCACCATTTCTATGTTTAGATAAATTTGTGTCTACTTGATTGTCCAAAACGTCCCACATCACACCATGGGTAAACCAATGCCTATCGACATATTGTGTAAAACTCATTGGTGTATCATAAATATTAAAACGTTCCATGTAAGTATTTATATTACTACTTGAGTACATGTTAGTTCCATTTATTGAACCCATATACGCTTTCCCATAAATAGCTGAAGTAATTTTAAATTCGCAAAAATTACCCCAACCTTCAGCAAGCCCAATTCTTTTAGCAGCAGTAAATGAAGGATAACTACCATCTAAATATGAATCGCCATGCAAAAACGAGTTACTCATTTCACTAGCATATACTTGAGCCCAAAAGCTTGCACCTGCTTTTATTGCATGTGAAAAATGTCCCGATTCATGGAAGATTGTTTGATGTATTCTTACAGTATTACTTTGCCCATCAGACTTTATTTTTTTATCTTTTAATCCAGCAAAAATAAAATCAGGTCTTAAATGTACTGGAACTAGTGAAACGACTATACCTCCAACTACATTTGTCATTACATTCCAAAAATTAGCTTGTCCAATGTTGGCAATTGTAGACATACCTGCTAATTGAGGGTATTTGTGTAGCATTGGAGTGGATGCATTCTTTCCCTTTGCAAAACACCATACATTGGCTGTGCCAACAGTATTTGAAATACCATTGCTATTAGAGAAATCAATGTATTTTCTTAAACCGTTATGTGTTGTTCCTTTAAACCACAAATGACCTCCTGCTAAATCAATTCCAAATATACCTTGGTGTGGTTCGCCATACATTATGTTTTTTGTAATTCCATTATTTCCTCTAGTAATTGTCATAAGATGGTCAGAAACCCATAAACCTAATATTTCATTCCAAGTTTTTCTTATAGTTGCTGTATAACCTCTCCATTTAGCTCTAATCCTAACTTTTCCACGATACTTTTTAGGAGCTTCAAAATAGCCGTTATTATCAGTATATGTGTATCTCCAAAAAACATTTCGACCAATACTAATTTTTGCTTTTAATAAAGGTTCTAGAATTTGATTATCTGTATTTTCAACTTTTACATATCCATTTGGTCTGTACCTTTTTCCAAACAATCTATTTGAAGATTGTTCTGCTAATGAGTTTATTAAATAATCTGGTAATGTTTCTATAGTTATATTTATATCATCTGCTAATAGGTCTTCTTGCCAATTAGCAAAAAATAAGGCAGCAGTTTCAACATCATATTCTTCTTCTGTTGGCTCATATATTTTATCAAGAATTTCATAAGAAACAGCTGAAGGAAATTGATAATTAACAGGTATTAAAGTATAAGCAGAATGATAAATGTCATTTTCATCTTTTGGCATAACATAATAATCACCTTCCTCTTTAATTTCATAATCAAGAGGATAGTCTTGCAAAATTGGAGCATTTTCATCATCACTATTATCTAATTCATCTAACATTTCAAGTTGCTCAATTGTGCTTGGTGTAATTTTAATATAATAGTGAGTTGCTTCAACGGTTTTGCCCTCAAAAGGAGAATTTGGAACAACTGAATTATAATAATCAAAGGCACTTTGCATATTTGCAACTGTATAAGGATTTTTTAATTTCTCTCCTAATACAATAGGCATTTGTTCATCGGGTTTGTCATTTTCATTAGTTCGCATTGCTAATGTATTATCAGACTTTGAGGTTTCAGAGTCTTTTGAAATTTCATCGTCATTACAACTTGTAATTAGAACGATAGCGGAAAGGAAACACAAAATTTTCTTCATAGTTTATAAAATTAAAAGGATTTAGTTACTTGATTTACTAACGTAAGTTTATCGTTGTTATTGTTTTACGTTTCGTTTTTCATAAAATGTTTGCTAACGTTCCGCCGCTTCATGTCAGTTGCGAGCTTCGTAACTGCGTATTTTCTGCTAAGATAATAATTGTTGCGAAAGATATACGTCCGGCTACCACAAATATCGCAATTGCATGAA
>NZ_JAYVFH010000011.1:0-20557 GCF_043773265.1 Flavobacterium sp.
TTGATGTTTTAGGAAGAAAACTTGCAGAGTATAATGACGTTAATTCTCAAGCATTTATAATTTCAAATCTTATAAAAAACAATACTTCTTTGTTATTAAACATTACTTTAATAAATGATAAAGTAATTACTAAAAAAGTAATTTTTTAAACTAATTAATATACTTTTGAAAACTCCAAAAAGTCCTTTTCTGTATATAGTTAAGGTCTTTTTCATTTGAATATGCTTCTCTTTCAAATGAAATGTTGTAATAAGCTTTTTTTCTATCTTTATATTGCATCAATCTGAATATATATTCAATAAAATACCAAACATAAAATGGCAATATCAACAACTCTAATTGTTGTCTAATATGAATTTTTTCGTGATTTAAAAAAACCAAATTATCCTTATCTTCACGATGTTTCAAAAACACAAATGGGTAAAATGTTAAACCACGAAATCCTCTTGGCGTTAAATATTTAAAAACTATTAGAATCATATGATGCAAAGTTGCTAAATTTGTAGTTATGAATGAAGAATTAAATCCAAATAATTTAAAAGAAGGTGAAGATTATTATTACACACCAGAAGGATACAAATGTTTTACTGAAAAATACCATATAAAACGCGGATATTGTTGCAAAAGTGGATGCAGACATTGCCCTTATGGATTTGATAAAAAAACAGGACAATTAAAAAAATAATTATGGCGTTCCTTTCAGGTCGGGCTATCCGTTACAATCTTTTATTCCTCCCGATTACAATCGGGATCAATAAAAGGATTTTCACTTCTATCCCTAACGCAAACAATATTATATAAAAATGACATTCAAAGAACAAATACAACAAGGAATTCCATCGGTTTTACCAAATTCAAAACTATATGAAATTGATATAAATCACGCACCAAAACGAAAAGAAATCCTCTCGAATGAAGAAAAAAAGTTAGCATTAAAAAATGCCTTACGCTATTTTGAACCAAAACATCACGCCGAATTAATAGTCGAATTCAAAGAAGAATTAAAAAAATACGGTCGAATTTATATGTACAGATTTCGTCCAGATTATAAAATGTACGCAAGACCAATTTCTGAATATCCAGGAAAATGCGAGCAAGCCAAAGCCATAATGTTAATGATTCAGAATAATCTCGATTATGCAGTGGCACAACATCCACACGAACTCATTACCTATGGCGGAAATGGTGCTGTTTTTCAAAATTGGGCGCAGTATTTATTAACAATGAAATATTTGGCCGAAATGACCGAAGAGCAAACTTTAGCTATGTATTCTGGTCATCCTATGGGTTTGTTCCCATCACATAAAGAAGCACCAAGAGTTGTGGTTACCAACGGAATGGTAATACCCAATTATTCTTCTGCTGATGATTTAGAAAAAATGAATGCATTGGGCGTTTCTCAATACGGACAAATGACAGCTGGAAGTTATATGTATATTGGTCCGCAAGGAATTGTTCACGGAACCACAATTACTGTTTTAAACGGATTTAGAAAAATAAAAAAATCTCCAAAAGGTGGTTTATTTGTCACCTCTGGATTAGGTGGAATGAGTGGCGCGCAACCCAAGGCAGGAAATATTGCAGGTTGCGTTACTGTTTGTGCCGAAGTAAATCCAAAAATTACGCACATTCGTCATTCACAAGGTTGGATAAATGAAGTGATTGAGAATATTGACGAATTAGTTCCAAGAGTAAAAAAAGCACTCGAAAATCAAGAAGTCGTTTCTATTGCTTATCTCGGAAATGTAGTCGATGTTTGGGAACGTTTCGACCAAGAAAACCTGCACATCGATTTAGGTTCCGATCAAACTTCACTACACAATCCTTGGGCTGGAGGTTATTATCCAACTGGATTTTCGTTTGAAGAATCTAATGATTTAATGGCGAATAATCCATCTAAATTTAAAGAAGAAGTTCAAAAAACATTGCGCCGTCACGCAACCGCAATTAATAAACATACTGCAAAAGGAACGTATTTCTTCGACTATGGAAATGCTTTTTTATTAGAAGCTTCTCGTGCTGGAGCAGATGTTTTTGCAGAAAATCATATCGATTTTAAATACAATAGTTATGTTCAAGATATTATGGGACCAATGTGTTTTGATTACGGATTCGGTCCATTTCGATGGGTTTGCGCATCAGGAAATCCAGAAGATTTAGCCAAAACCGACAAAATTGCTTGTGATGTTCTAGAGGAAATGATGCAAACTTCTCCGCCAGAAATCCAACAACAAATGGCCGATAACATCCAATGGATAAAAGGTGCACAAGAAAATAAATTAGTCGTTGGTTCACAAGCTAGAATTCTTTACGCAGATGCAGAAGGAAGAATCAAAATTGCAGAAGCATTCAATCAAGCGATTGCTCGTGGCGAAATTGGCTACATAATTCTTGGACGTGATCACCACGATGTTTCAGGAACCGATTCACCTTATCGAGAAACTTCAAATATTTACGATGGTTCACGTTTTACAGCCGATATGGCAATACA
Source organism: Flavobacterium sp. (assembly GCF_043773265.1). Classification (GTDB taxonomy): domain Bacteria; phylum Bacteroidota; class Bacteroidia; order Flavobacteriales; family Flavobacteriaceae; genus Flavobacterium. The sequence continues at coordinate 2,492 of NZ_JAYVFH010000011.1, forward strand.
AAATGTGATTGGCGATAGCTTTCGTGGCGCAACTTGGGTTTCCATTCATAATGGTGGTGGCGTTGGTTGGGGAGAAGTTATTAATGGTGGTTTTGGTATGGTTCTTGATGGTTCTAATGAAGCGTCAAGACGATTAGAATCAATGCTTTTCTGGGATGTAAACAACGGAATTTCACGACGAAGTTGGGCACGAAACGAAGGAGCCATTTTTGCCATAAAAAGAGCAATGCAAACGCAACCTTTATTGAAAGTTACAATTCCGAATATAGTAGACGATAATTTGTTTCAAGTTTAATGTTTCAAGTTGGTTTAGCAATAACTTGAAACCTGAAACCTGAAACTTTAAAACTTTAAACTAAAAAAATATGAAAAATTTAAGCTTTATACTCCTACTCTTCGTTCTTGCTTCGTGCAGTTCGGTGAGTGTAAATTCCGATTATGATAAGAAAGTAGATTTTACCTCCTACAAAACCTATGCTTATCTAAAAAATGCTATTGATAAAGTCGAAATATCCGATTTAGATAAAAAACGAATTTTGCGCTCTATTGATGAAGCAATGACCACAAAAAACTTTACAAAAAGTGAAACGCCAGATGTATTAATTAGTATTTTCACTAAAGAAAATGAGCGAGTTGATGTTTACAACAATTCTGGTTTTGGATTTGGCTGGAGTCCTTTTTGGGGAATGGGAATTGGTTATAACCACGTAAACACAACTCCCGAAGGCACTTTGATAATTGACATTTTAGATGCTAAAACCAAAGAACTCGTTTGGCAAGGCGAAGGAAGTGGTTATTTAACTAAAAACACTGATAAAAAAGACGCTCGAATTAAAGAATTTGTAGATAAAATCTTGGCGCAATATCCGCCTGTTAAAAAATAATTTAAAATTTCATTATTCGTTGTTCCAAATTGAATATTCAACATTCAACAACGAATTTAGAATATTGAAATAAACAAAAACCACAGTATTATACAAACTGTGGTTTTTTTTTAGGATTTATGCTGATGAATATCAGTAGCGAATGGCTTGGTTTCTTTTGGTTTCCATTTTCCTGCTATACATTACAATCTCGTCCCAAAAAACGAGATTTTCATTGCTATCAGGGCTAGATTGGTTATGTATTGAATAGATGCAGAATTTTTAAGAAACTATAACATACACATTTAAATAATCTAGAATTAATTTGTTTTCCAAACTATTGTGTTTTTTGTATGTTTGTACTACCATCAAACTATTGATTTTTCAATTTTATGACAAAAAAAGAATCCAATTTAGCAGTTATAGAAACTAATTTACTCCAAGTATTATCTCATCTTATTGAGCAAAGCAAACACCAAGTTGCAATCCAAACCAATAGCACTCTTACCTTATTGTTTTGGCAAGTTGGCAATCGCATCAATCAAGATATTTTACAAAATAAACGAGCCGAATATGGAAAACAAATTGTGTCGACAGTGTCGGCACTATTAGAAAATAAATATGGGAAAAATTTTGAAATAAAAAACCTTCGAAGAATGTTGCAGTTTGCAGAACAATTTAACGATTTTCAAATTGTCGTGCCAATGGCACGACAATTATAAATTAAAATTTTAATTATTTTTAAAAAAAATTAAAATTTTGAGATTCAAAGTTATACTTTTATAGCTTTCAAAGATTTCATATGCCAAACAATAAAATAGAATTGATAAAAAAAGAACTTTTTGAAACACTTTCAAAAAGCCCTCTTGATTATGACAAGGTAATGAATTTGTCAACAGAATTAACAAAATTAGACCCTAATTTTCAAAGATTTTTTGTTGATGCTAAAACACTTATTCATTTAGGAAGAGATAGTATAAAAGATCATAGTACAGCTCTTCTTGAATTAGTAAAAAACAGTTATGATGCAGATGCGAAAAATGTTGAAGTTGAAATATATTCTAATTCAAATGATTTTATTAGGATTGCAGATAATGGTTTTGGGATGACAGAATCTGAACTTAAGAACAATTGGTTAAGAATTGGTTTTTCTGCAAAAAAAATATCTAAAATTAGTGAATTAGGCAGAAGAAAAACTGGAGAAAAAGGAATTGGAAGAATTTCAACTGATAGACTTGGTGCATTACTAGAATTAAGAACAAAATCAAGAAATGATAAACTAATTGGTCTTAAATTAAACTGGGATGATTTTGATGTTGAAGGAAAAGATTTATCAGATATTAAAATTCAAATTTTTGAACCTGACAGTATTAAATTACCTGACTTAAAAGGTTTAAAATCTGAAACAGGAACTGAAATAATAATTTCAAATCAAAGACAACAATGGACAAAAAAAAATATTGAAAATCTTTTCACAGAGCTATCAGCATTAACACCTCCTTTCGAACAAGTAATTGATTTTAAAATTGATTTAAAAAACGATGTTTTTCCTAATGTTTCTAGAACAATTGATACAAATTTTTTAAAAGCTGCTGAAATTGATTTAGAAGCATTTTATGATGGTAAAGGCTCTGATATAATTTATACAATTAATAATAAGTATACAAAAAAAGAAACAATTGAAACTGTAAAGTGGAAAAACTTAATCACTAAATCAGATTTAAATATTAGTGATAATATTTTAGACAAACTTAGATGTGGTCCAATAACATTAAAACTTTCTTTCTTTTTAAGAGAAGCTGCTTCTGTTGAAAATATGAGTTTTAATCTCTCTGATCTTAGGGAATTTCTTGATAATAATGCTGGAATTAAAATTTATAGAGATAGAATTGTAGTTAAACCATATGGCTTTCCAAGCTCACAGTTTGGATACGATTGGTTAAATCTTGCAGACAGAAAAGCACAAGATCCAGCAGGTATTAGTAGAGGAAATAATTACAGAATAACTCCTAATCAAATAGTTGGAGCAACGTTTATATCTAGGGATAACAATCTTTCTTTAGCAGATAGTGCAGCTAGAGAAGGCTTTGTTGAATCCGAAGCATTTTTGGATTTAAAATATTTTATTTTAGGTTCAATAAATATGCTTGAATCATATAGAACAAAACTACTTCCAGAAATAAAAAAATCTAAAAGCAATGAGAAATCATCAGAAAGTAATACAGATAAAATAATTAAATCCCTTTCTGAGATTGAAGCTGATTTATCTGAAATTAAAGCTGAAATTGATTCAAGTAAAGACATTGATGATGATGTTAAAGAAAGTGTTCAAAAGAACATAACAAATTTGAGTAAGACAACACAAAAAGTTGAAAAGACAATAACTGACTTACTTAATTGGAATAGAACTTTAAGTGGTTTAGCGACTGTTGGCATATCATCAGCAGTTTTCGGCCACGAAACAGAAGGTTCAATTACACAATTTAAAGGTTCGACTTCTACTGCTAAATTACTTTTAAAAAAGAAAACTCCAGATATTGATGGAGCTATATCAGAGTTAGACAAAGCAATAAAACATTCAAATAAAGTAGCTGCTTGGGGCGCATATGCTTTAACAAGAGTTCAAAGAGAAAAAAGAAGTAAAAAAAATATAAACATTAAAAGAACAATAGAAACAGTTATAGGAGAGTTGAATCCAGCATTTAAAGCTGCTTCAATTGATTTAATGATGAATGGAATAGAATTAATATCCAAAACTTATCAAATGGATATTGAAACGATATTAATTAATTTACTAACCAATTCATATACTGCTACAACCCAAAAAAATGGTGAAAGAAAAATTATTGTTTCACTTATTAGAGAAGAATTAAAAATTAATAAAAAAAATGAAACCGCAGGTTACGCTATAATCGTATCAGATTCAGGACCAGGCGTTTCAAAAGAGTTCAGTCATCGAGTCTTTGAACCTTTATTTTCAACAAAAATAAATCCTACTCAGGGCAGTAATAGCATAGGAACTGGTTTAGGATTGACTGTTGTGAGTTCTATTGTAAGAGATTTAAACGGAAAAATTTCTTTTGATATAGATCCAATTCTCAAAGGCGCAAGATTCAAAGTATGGTTACCATTAGAAAAAAAATAAATTATGTACAAAATTGCTATTATTGATGATAATTATGACCAAAGAGAAACACTACGAAGGTCATTAGATGCTTATTTAGAAATTAAAGATTCTAATTTTGTTGTGATTGATATATTTCCATATGACACAGAAACTTTTGAAGAATATTTTGATTGGATTCTAAATGAAAATATTGTTTGTTTGATTTTTGATGAGAGAATGCATAACGAAACAGAAGGTGGTATTGGACCTGTTTCATATAGAGGTAATCAACTTGTAAGTATAATTAGGGAACGATATAAAGATATTCCGATTTATGTAATTACTTCAAATAAAACTGATGAAGAATTAACTGCAAAATTCAGCGAATTTGAAGATATTATTGAAAGACAAGAGTTTATAAATGAAGGTGAAAAATATGTAGATAGAATCATTAGATCAACACAAAGATATCTTGATGAAAACAATAACGAATTAAAAGAATTTCAGGAATTGTCAAAAATGGTTGCTTCTGGAAAAAACACTGGAAATCAAATGAATAGATTGTTAGCTTTACAAACAAAACTTCATCTTCCGTTAGATATAAATTTGGGTGAAAGAAAGGATTGGCTTGACGAGTATGAAGAAAGAATTAAAGAGTTAGAAGCTTTAAAGTTAGAGTTAGAACTAAAATTGAAAAAAAATTGAATTGGAAAAAAATAATTAAGGATAAGTCAAAACAACCAATGAGTGGCACTTATTCTGATTGGAAAGAACAAATTGCAGAGGAATGTTATTATCAATGTGTTTATTGTTCAATTCACGAATCTCAGTTTGGTGGAATAGATCATTACCATATAGAACATTATAAACCAAAATCAATTCCTAAATTTAAGGACTTAGAAAATGATATTTTAAACTTGTTTTATTCCTGCCCAATTTGTAATAGATTTAAAAGTAATGATTGGCCAAATAATGATGATGATTTGAATATATTGTGTTATCCAAATCCATCGAAACATAATTATTTAGATTTATTTATTGTAGATTTAGAAACTTATATGTTACTTGGTAAATATATAAGTAGTTGTTATTTAACAGAAAGATTATTTTTAAATAGACCTCAATTGATTTATGAAAGACGTGAACAGATTTTAAAAGAACGTGAAAAAAAAGTTTTTATTGAAATTAACGAATTAAAACAAAATGAAATTATTAAGAATGATTTAGAAAGCGTTAATAAATTATATGATATCACTTCAAGTTTATTAAATATTATAAGGAAAAGAGATAAAATTAGACCTTATAAATTAGCCGAGATAAGAAGAAAATGACAAATAAAAAAAAATCAGGTTCCTATTACACTCCTACAAGATTAGCTGATTTTGTAGCAGATTATTGTTTGACTAAAATTAAAAGAAAAGTAATTTCAGTTTTGGAGCCAAGTGTTGGTGATGGGTCTTTTGTAAAAGCAATCGCAAAAAGTAACAAATTAGATAAATTTTCAAAAATCAATTTAACGATTGTAGAAAAAGATAATTTAGAACTTGAAAAAGCAAAATGCATTGATAAAAATAGTAAAATAAATGTAAGCTCATTTAATTGTGATTATTTAAATTTTCATTTTGAAAACACTAATTCATACTCTCTAATCATTGGAAATCCTCCGTATGTAAAGAAAAATCTATTAGAGAATAATCAAAAAGAATTAGCTAAAACTATTCACAGCGAAAGTAAGTTGTCTAATAAAAGTATAAATAATATTTGGACTTCCTTTTTAATAAGTGGTATTTCAAAACTAAAAAAAGATGGTATTCTTGCATTTATACTTCCTTTAGAACTATTACAAGTTAAGTTTACAGAGGAGATTAGAACATTTTTGAAAAAAGAGTTTGTAAGAGTTGAAGTTTTTACATTCAATGAATTACAATTCCAAGAATGTAAAGGTCAAGATACTGTTTTACTTATTGGTTACAAAAAACATTTACAAAAAGGAACATTCTATACAAATATCTCATCATTAGAGGATTTAGAAAATAATAATTATAGTTTTTATGAAAATCAATCACTTTCAGATTCTGATAAAAAATGGACACATCATTTTATAACTCCTGATGAATATGAATTTTTAGAAAATTTAAAAAATAAACTACATAATGTTTCTCATTTTCTTGATAATAAAGCTGGTATAGTTACTGCAGCAAATAACTATTTTATAGTTAATAAGGAAACACTAAAGAAGTTTGAACTAAAAGAATTTGCAAAGCCAATAGTTCAAAAAGGTTTCTTCGTAAATGGTTCTGTTGCATTTAACAATGAAGACTTTAAAAAATTAGTATCAGAAAATAAACCATCCTATCTTTTAGATTTCAACAAATTAAAAGATGATAAAATATCAAAAAAAACACAAGACTATTTTAATATAGGTGTTTCAGAGGAATTACCATTAAGATTCAAGTGCAAACAAAGAAACAAATGGTACAAAGTGCCTAATGTTGCTACTGTTCCAGAAGCATTCTTTTTTAAAAGAGCACACGAATACCCTAAAATGATTAAAAATGAAGCCAATATATTAGTAACTGATAGTGCATATAAAATAGAAATGAAGTCAGGTTATAATTTAGATAATTTTATTTTTTCGTTTTATAACTCATTAACTCTTACTTTTGCAGAACTGGAAGGCAGATATTATGGTGGTGGAGTTCTTGAATTAACACCAAATGAATTTAGAATATTACCAATTCCTTATACAGAGTGTAATAATTTTGACGTTTACAAGAAAAATTTTAAAGGTAAATCTTCAATACAAGATGTTTTGAAAACTAATAATTATGAAATCTTAAATAAAACTCTTGGGTTATCAGTTAAAGAAATTGAAAGAATTGAATTAATTAGATTAAAGTTAGTAGAGAAAAGACATAGAAAGTAAATTCTCAAAACAAAACACTCTTCTGAAACCAACTGCCCTAGCCCAGATTGAAGTGGAAATCCTTTTTTAAAAAAACCTATTTTTTTCTTGGAGTTGCGGAACATCCAACGGAAGTTACCGCAACGAGATAGAAAAAAAGGTTTTTGAGAAAAAGATTGAAATGGAAAGCTGGAAATAGCTCCTGAAAAATTGGATGAGATTCTTCGTTCCTCAGAATGACAAAAAGGGCGAATGATAATTTAGTAATCAATACTGCTTCTGAACACTAATAATTAAGTAACTCTTCCATTTTCAACCTTACTTTATCCACATTTGGAATCATAGTAAACTCCAAAACGCTGTTGAGCGGAATGGCTGGCATATTCTCTGAACCAATAACCATAACTGGTGCATCTAAATATTTAAAACATTTTTCTTGAATGAGTCCAGCTAAACTTCTTGCAAAGGAATTATTGGTTGGTTCTTCGGTAACAACCAAGCACTTTTTAGTTTTTTTGACTGATTTAAAAATCGCTTCTTCATCAAGTGGATACAAGGTTCGCAAATCGATAATTTCTACTTTATTCTGAACTTGTTTCAGAATCTTTTCCGTTTTATCTTTATTCTGAACTTGTTTCAGAATCTCTGCTGATGCATTCAAAGCCCAATGAACTCCCATTCCGTATGTGATTACCGTAATAGTTTCGTCGGTTTCTTGTTCCCAAATTTCTTGAATGATATTGGCTTTCCCGAAGGGTAAAATATAATCTTCGCTTGGTTCGTTGACTCTTGCTGCGTCAGTTCCTTTTACTTTGCTCCAATACAAACCTTTATGTTCTAAAATCACAACTGGATTTGGGTCGTAATAGGCAGCTTTTAAAAGTCCTTTTAAATCAGCTCCATTACTCGGATAGGCAATTTTAATACCGCGAATGTTGGTCAAAACACTTTCTACAGATGACGAATGATATGGTCCGCCACTTCCATAAGCTCCAATTGGAACTCTCAAAATCATACTCACGGGCCATTTTCCGTTGGACAAATAACACGAACGACTGACTTCGGTAAACAATTGATTCAATCCAGGCCAAATATAATCGGCAAACTGAACCTCAACAATGGGTTTTAAACCAACAGCAGACATTCCGACAGTGGAACCTACAATAAATGCTTCTTGAATTGGTGTATTGAAAACGCGTTCGTCTCCAAATTTTTGTGCTAAAGTTGCTGCTTCTCTAAAAACTCCGCCTAATCTTGCTCCTACGTCTTGTCCGTACAGCAAACATTCGGGATGTTTTTTCATTAATTCTTCGACTGCAAAAAGGGCGCAATCGACCATTACCACTTTTTCTTCTCGTGGTGGATTACGTTCGCCAACTTCTTCTGTAATTGGCGTTGGAGCAAAATTGTGCGTAAATAAATCTTCTGGAGTTGGATCTTCGGCTAGTTTCGCTTTATCAAAATCAGCTTGGACTTTGGCTAAAGCCACCGCCGATTGATGGTCTATTTCTTGTTGTGTGATTCCTGCTTCCAATAATTGTTTTATCAAAACTGGATATGGATCTCGAGATTTTGCTTCTTCTAAATCGTCACGATACCATTCCATTCGAACTCCAGAAGTATGATGATTTAACAAAGGTACTTTGGCGTGTATTAAAAACGGACGACGTTCTTCACGAATGGTTTTTACTACTTTTTGAACTGCTAAATAACTTTCGGCAAAATCAGCTCCATCAATAGAAATCGCTTCAATTCCGTGGAAACCTTTGGCATATTCAAACGCATTTTGAGCTCGAGTTTCGGCTGCATTTGCAGAAATATCCCAACCGTTATCTTGTACTAAATATAAAATTGGAAGTTGTTTTAAAGCTGCCATTTGGAAAGCTTCGGCAATTTCACCTTCGGTTACGGATGCATCACCGAGTGAGCAAACAACTATTGGTTTTTCAGTTACTTCTCCTTCTCCTTTGGAGAAGGTTGGGATGAGGACTTTTTCTTTATACCAAAAACCCATCGCAGCACCAGTTGCTGGAATGGCTTGCATTCCAGTTGCAGAGGATTGATGTGGAATTTTTGGTTTATCAGCATCTTTCAAACTTGGATGGCAATAATAGGTTCTTCCGCCCGAAAACGGATCGTCTTTTTTTGCCATTAATTGCAACATTAAATCATAGGGTTGCATCCCAATTCCGAGTAGCATTGCATCATCACGATAATACGGAAACGCATAATCTTGTGGCAATAATTGCATCGCCATTGCAATTTGAATGGCTTCGTGTCCGCGTGAGGTTGCGTGAACGTATTTGGAAACTATTTTAAAGTTCTCTTCATACAATTCGGTCATTGCCTTGGCAGTTGCCATTGTAGAAAAAGCTTTTTTGAGTGTGTTTTTATCTAACATTTATTTTCGATTTGATAATCTATATCTTTTTGGAACACAGATTTAAGAAATTAGAGAAATTTTTAAAATCTTTTGAATTTCTTAAATCTGTGTTCCTGAAATATTTATTTTGCCTCCACTATCCAACCAAATTTGTCTTCGATTTTTTGCAATTTGATATCATTCAAGGTTTGTTTCACCATTTCTGAAACTGGATTTTCTTCAGGGAATTTAAGTGTGAAATCGCCATTCCCAATTTCTTGAATCATTGCTATTCCAACTGCTGTTCCTGCTCCAAATGCTTCTTCGAGAGTACCATTTGCAAATGCTTCTTTGATTTCGGTTATGGTTATTTGTCTTTCGGTAACTTCGTATCCTTTGTCACGCAAAACATCAATAACTGACATTCTTGTAATTCCAGATAAAATTGAACCTGTTAAACTTGGCGTGATGAATTTTCCAGCAATTTTAAAGAAAATATTCATCGTCCCAACTTCTTGAATGTATTCAAAATCTTGTGCATCTAACCATAAAACTTGGTCGTACCCTTTTGATTTTGCATATTCGGTTGGACGAATTGCTGCTGCATAATTACCAGCTGCTTTTGCCTCGCCAGTTCCGCCATTAGCTGCACGAATATATTTGGTTTCGGCATACAATTTTATTTTATGACTATAAATAGGTCCAGATGGTGATGCCATTACAATAAATTTGAAACTTGTTGCAGCTCGCATTCCTATAAATGCTTCGTCTGCATACATAAAAGGACGTAAATACAACGCGCTTCCTTCTTTGGTTGGAATCCAATTTTTTTCCATTGCGACTAGTTTTTTCAAACTTTCTACAAATAAATCTTCTGGAAAAGTTGGCATTCCCATTCTGTCGGCGCTAAAATTCAATCGTTTTGCATTTTCATCTGGACGGAATAACAATGGTGTTCCGTCTTTTCCCAATGTTGCTTTCATTCCTTCAAAAATCGCTTGTCCGTAATGCAGTGCCATTGCAGCTGGATGCGTTGGAATTAATGCTAAAGGTTCTATTCGTGGATTTTGCCATTCGCCATCGTGATAATCGCAAATAAACATATGATCCGAAAATGAAAATCCCATTATGATATTGTTGATATCAACAGTATCAATTTTTGATTTTTCGATGGGTGTAATTTTAATATTGTAAGACATTTTAGTTATGATTTTTGAGTTATGGGTTATGAATTAAAAACCCTACTGAAATTTATATTTAAAAAGTATATTTTGGAATTTCTTCAAGATAATCGCCGATTTTTCGTAAAAATGAACCTCCTAAAAATCCGTCCACTACTCTATGGTCGAACGATAAAGAAAGATACATCATACTTCGAATAGCGATTTCGTCACCTTTTGAAGTCGTAATAACTTCGGGACGTTTTTTAATAATTCCAAGTGCTAAAATGGCTACTTCGGGTTGGTTGATAATTGGTGTTCCCATCAAACTTCCAAACGTACCTACATTGGAAATGGTGAAAGTACTTCCTTGAATTTCTTCGGGTTTTAACTTGTTATTTCGTGAAGCTTCCGCTAAATGATTGACTGTTTTTGCTAATTCAGACAATGATTTTTCGTTAGCATTTCGAACTACAGGAACAATTAAATTTCCGTTGGGTAATGCTGTTGCCATTCCGATATTAATGTCATTGTGAACGATAATGTTTTTCTCATCAACCGAAACATTAATCATTGGAAAATCGACGATTGCTTTGGCAACAGCATCAACAAAAATGGGTGTGAATGTTAGTTTTTCGTTATACTTTTCTTGAAATTTATCTTTATTTCCGTTTCTCCAATTGACTAAATTGGTTACATCGACTTCAATATACGAAGTGACGTGTGGCGATGTCTGCTTGGAATACACCATATGATCGGCAATCATTTTGCGCATACGATCCATTTCCACAATGCGGTCTTTTCCTTCTATGAAATTGATTTTTGGCTTTGGAAAAGAAGAAGTTGTCGGTTGTCGGTTGTCAGTTATTGGTTTGCTTTGTAGAGGATATTTACGGTTCTTCAGATAATTAAAAACATCACTTTTTTGCAATCTTCCTTCTGCTCCTGATGCTGGAATTGTTTGTAATTCTTCAATTGATAAATTTTCTTTTTGTGCAATTGAGATAATTAGAGGTGAAATAAAAGCACTTAGATTGGTTGTCAGTTTTCGGTTGTCAGTTTTAGATAGCGTCACCTCGACTGCGCTCGGTGTGACAGACTTGTTTTCAATAGAACTATTTTCTAACTTTCGACTTTCGACTTTCGACTTTTGACTCTCATCAATCAACGCCAAAACTTCTCCTACACCAACAACAGCATCTTTCTGAAAACGAATTTCAGTAATTATTCCAGAAACTGGCGAAGATACTTCACTATCAACTTTATCGGTAGCGACTTCGAGAATGGTTTCTTCTGCTTCCACAAAATCACCTACGTTTTTCAACCAACTGATTATTGTTGCTTCGGAAATACTTTCACCCATTTTGGGCATTTTGAATTCTGTTATATTCATAAAAATAGTATTCAGTGTTCAGCTTTTAGTGATCAGTTGCTAACTGATGACTGAATACTGATCACTTTTTTTCAAATGTTTTATAAAACGCTTCTTGTGTTGGTCGATTGGCTGGAATTTCTCGTAATGGTTCAACTGCTTTTAATGTATCGTAACATTCTTTTGGCAATTGCTGATACAAAGCGGTTCCTTTGGTTTTCCAATCTATCATTTCATCAGTCACCTCTTTTATTATTGTTGCTGGATTTCCAACTACCATTTTCCTATTCGGAATTTGCATTCCTGCTTTGATGAAACTCAATGCACCAACAATACATTCGTCGCCAAGATTAACATCATCCATAATTACAGCGTTCATTCCGACAAGGCAATTCGCTCCAATATTTGCTCCGTGAATAATTGCTCCGTGACCAATGTGTGCGCCAGTTTTCAAAACAATTGATTTTCCTGGAAACATATGAATGGTGCAATTTTCTTGAACATTACAACCGTCTTCAATGATAATTTCGCCCCAATCGCCACGGATTGCTGCGCCTGGACCAACGTAAACATTTTTGCCAATAATTACATTACCAGTTACCGCTGCTTGCGGATGGATGAAACTACTTTCGTGTATGACTGGGATGAACCCTTTGAATTCGTATATCATTTTTTTATCATATTTCAGTGCAAACGTTTCGTTGCAATTCAGTACAGAGGTTGCAATGCAACGTCTCTACGAATAACTTTTTAACTTCTCTTTTGTAAAATCAGACAAAACCAATCGTCCGCTAATTGCTGCTCTTTCGGCTAATAAATTGTCCCAATCATCTGTTCCTCGCCAGAATACTTTTTTCATTTCGAGCATTGCTTCTTGGTTGTAAGTACACAAATGCTCGGCAAATTTCTGAACTTCTTTGTCAAGAATTTCGATACTTTCGTAAACATTGGCAAACAATCCTTTTTCTCTTGCCCAATTGGCATCGTAAAAATTATTGGCATCAATAGCAATTTGTGACATTGCCGAAACTCCCATTTTACGTTCAATTGCAGGAGAAACTACAAATGGTCCAATTCCGACATTGAGTTCTGATAATTTGATTGATGCGAATTTGGTTGCCATACAATAGTCGGTCGAAGCTGCAATTCCTACTCCACCACCAACGGTTTTTCCTTGAATGCGTCCAATGATAAATTTCGGACATTTTCGCATTGCATTGATTACATTGGCAAATCCAGAGAAAAATAATTTTCCAGTTTCGGCATTGTCAATTGAAATTAGTTCTTGAAAACTGGCTCCGGCACAAAAAGTTCTATCGCCACCACTTTTTAGGATGATGACTTTTACATCATTATTATTTCCAACTTCAGTAATTGTGTTGGCTAGTTTTTTTAATATATCGCTTGGCAAGGAGTTTTGTTCTGGATGAAAAAACTCGATGGTTGCGATGTTGTTTTTTATTTCTTGGTTAACGTATGCTTCTAATATCATATACTTGTTTTATTATGAGATTTCTCCTTCGTCGAAATGACAAAATAGAGAGGAACTACAAAATTCCAAATTGTTCAAAATGATGGTTTAAATGTTTTCGTTCTAACAGATACCATTCGTATCGGTACATTTCGCCAAAAACAGCATTTTTTAAAAGAGTTTCTGGGTTTTGTCTATGATATGTTATGTATTCTGAACGCGCTTCGAGCATTTTTTCTTTGGCACTATTCAAATCGGCGTGCTTTGTTATATTAATTTTCGATTTTTCAGCTAATGGAAATTCAAAATCGTGTGGCATTTTGCTGTAATCATAAAGTGTGTTGTGTACTTTTTCGATGATTTTTTCGGGTGTTGTGATATCGAAATCTTGAATCTCACCTGATGCAATTCGGTAACCGTATTCTAAATGTTCAATCATATTTTGAGCCGACATTGTTCCCCATTTTGGTTTGGAATTTTCGGTCAATTTTTTCAAACATTCCGTGATTTTTTCATCGGTCATTTCAACAAAAACCTCTTGCTTTTTTTGAACCATTGTCAAAATAGTTGCTACAGCTACCAATTCGTTTTCGGCATCAAAAACTTCGACAAACCATTTAACGATGCCGCTTGGATGTTCGGCTGATGCTACATCTCTATCTACTTTTTGTTTGCAAGTTAAACGAACATAAACCGTATCGTTGTGATAAATTGGACGTAAAAATCGACATTCTTCCAATCCATAATTTGCCGCAACTGGTCCTTTATTTGGATACACAAACAAACCTGCTGCGGCTGCTAAAATAAAATATCCGTGAGCGGTTCGTTTTTTGAAAATACTTCCGTCTAGCGAAGTAATATCGGTATGTGCATAAAAATGATCCCAAGTGATGTTGGCAAAATTAATTATGTCGGTATCCGTAACTGTTCTGTTGTGCGTTCGCAACGACATTCCGGGTTGGATGTCTTCCCAATGGTATTGAAACGGATGTTGGGTAATTTCTTTGTAGGCAGAATTTGGCTGGTAAATGCCTGTAATTTCAGTTAATGTGGTTGGCGAACCTTGAATGGCGCAACGTTGCATATAATGTTTGATGCCGCGAATTCCGCCCATTTCTTCTCCACCACCTGCGCGACCTGGACCACCGTGAACGAGTTGTGGCAATGGTGAACCGTGACCTGTACTTTGTTTGGCATTTTCTCGATTTAGAACCAAAATTCTTCCGTGATGCGTGGCAGCATTTACAACATATTCTTTGGCAATTTCGTCTGAATTTGTAACGATTGATGATACTAACGAACCTTTTCCCATTCGAGATAATTCGATAGCTTCATCAAGGTTTTTATAAGGCATTATGGTTGCCACTGGACCAAAAGCTTCGGTTTCGTGGGCTGTTAAATTAGTAAACGGATTTTCTTCTCGAAGCAACATTGGAGAAATAAAAGCACCTTTTTCGTTAGCTCCAACTAGATTTAATTTATCGAAATCACCATAAACGATTTTGGCGGTTTTGGCAATTTCGTTAGTTCTTTCTTTTACTTCTTGCACTTGTGATTTTGAAACTAAGGAACCCATTCGGACTTCTTTTAATCTTGGGTCTCCAATTACGACTTTGTCTAATGCTTTTCCGAGAGCGATTTGAACGTCATCCATTAAGTTTTCTGGAACAATTATACGACGGATTGCGGTACATTTTTGTCCACATTTTACAGTCATTTCGCTTCGTACTTGATTTACAAATAAATCGAATTCGGGTGAACCAACAACTGCATCTTGACCCAAAATAGATGAATTTAATGAATCGGCTTCCATATTAAAAGGTACTGATTCGTTGATGATTCTGGAATGTGCTTTTAACATTCTACCAGTTGATGCTGAACCTGTAAAAGTTACGACATCTTGACTTTCGACTGTATCTAAAAGTGTATTTGCCGAACCACAAATGAGTTGCAATGCACCTTCGGGTAAAATATTGGATGCTATGATTTCTCGAACTACTGCTTCGGTCAAATAAGATGTTGATGTTGCAGGTTTTACAACTGCTGGCATTCCTGCCATCCAATTGACAGCGCATTTTTCTAACATTCCCCAAATTGGAAAATTGAATGCGTTGATGTGAACCGCAACGCCAATTTTTGGAACTAAAATGTGGTGTGCCATAAAACGTCCTCCTTTGGACAAATCAATTTGATCGCCTTCGACGTGATAGGATTGGTTCGGGAATAACTTTCGTAATGATGCATTAGCAAATAGATTTCCGAATCCGCCTTCTATATCAATCCAAGAATCGACACGTGTTGCACCTGTTCTATAGCTGATTTCATAGAATGCTTCTTTGCGTTTGGTTAAATACATTGCCAAACTTTTTATCATATTTCCACGTTCTTGGAAAGTCATTTTGCGTAATTTTTCTCCGCCTTTTGTTCTTCCATAATGGAGGATTTCGCCGAAATTTAGACCTTCGGTTGAAGCATTTCCTATTATTTCTCCTGTTACTGAGTCGAATAAAGGAATGCCTTCTCCTTGACCTGAAGTCCAATGACCGTTTATGTAATTTTGTATTTTGCTCATCTTATCAATAGATCGCTCTTATGAAGCTTTTTTTGTTAAATTTTAATTCTTTTTTTAACAGCAAATTCGCTAATTAAATTATTTTTCAATATTTCTCCTCCGACTAAAGTCGGAGGCTAGTCAGCTACGCGTTCAATAATTGCTGCGTAACCTTGTCCAACGCCTATGCACATTGTAATTAAAGCGTATCTTTTTTGTTGGATTTGTAATTCTAATGCTGCTGAATAACAAATTCTTGCTCCAGTAACACCTAGTGGATGACCAATTGCAATAGAACCTCCGTTAGGGTTGATTCTTGGGTCGTTGTCTTTTAAACCTAACTCACGAATGCACGCGATACTTTGTGAGGCGAATGCTTCGTTGAGTTCTATGATGTCGATTTGATCTAATCTTAAATTGGCTTTGGCTAATGCTTTTTTGGTGGCTTCAACTGGTCCAATTCCCATAATGTTTGGCGCAACGCCAACAACTGCTGAACTTACTATTCGAGCCAAAGGTTTTAAATTATATTTTTTTACGGCTTCCGCAGATGCGATTATGACTGCACAAGCACCATCGTTTAATCCCGAAGAATTTCCTGCCGTTACGCTTCCGTCTTTTTTGAATGCTGCACACAATTTTGATAATCCTTCGATAGATGTTGCTGGCTTTATGAATTCGTCTTTTGAAAATTGAATTGCATCGCCTTTTCTTTGTGGAATTTCAACACTTACAATTTCTTTGGCTAATCTTCCTGAAGTTTGTGCTGCTGTTGCTTTTTGTTGACTGTTCAAAGCGAATGTATCTTGATCTTCACGAGTGATGTTATATTTTTCTACAAGATTTTCGGCAGTTTCACCCATTGCGTCTGTGCCGTACATTGCTTGTAGTTTTGGATTGATAAAACGCCATCCGAAACTGGTGTCGAACATTTTAGAATCGGTTCCATATGCCGATGATGGTTTGGAAACTACTAATGGTCCGCGTGTCATATTTTCAATTCCGCCAGCGATGAAAACGTGTCCGTCACCTGCTTTTATGGCGCGATTGGCGTGAATGATAGCTGATAATCCTGAACTGCACAAACGGTTTACAGTTTCTCCTGGAACTGTTGTTGGTAATCCTGCTAAAAGCAATGACATTCTCGCTACGTTTCGATTGTCTTCACCAGCTTGATTGGCGCAACCCATAATTACGTCATCGTAAGCATCTTTTGGGATGTTTGGATTATTTTCTACTACGGTTTTAATGACCAACGCACCTAAATCGTCTGGACGAACCGACGCTAGTGTTCCTTGATAACTTCCGATTGGAGTTCGAACTCCGTCTATGATGTATGCTTCCATTTTCAGTATTCAGTTGACAGTTTTCAGTTGACAGTTGCTCAACTTTGAACTTATTTTTGTTTTTATTTATTTAACCGCAAAGAACGCAAGGTTCGCTAAGTTTTATTTTCTCGCAAAGGCGCAAAGCTTATTATCCTTGTTATTTATTTTATTTTCTATTCAATTCATTTACTTTTTAGCCCTGATTGGAGAGGAAATCCTTTTTTTAATTGCTTTGGGTTAAAACCCAAGGCAATTGAAAAAAGATTGGAACGGAAAGCAGGAATTGCCATTACTGAAAATGCCCAAGCCATTCGCTCCTGATTATTCTATTCTTCCCAATCTTTTTGGGTGCGATAGACTACTCCTTTGAAAAGCGCTACCAATTCGTTGCCGAGTTTTACTTCTATTATATTGAATCCTAGTTTGTTATTTACTTTTTCTATTACTGATTCGGCTGTTAAATAATCGCCTTCGTTTACGGCTTCGATGTGATTTATTGAGGTTTCGATGGAAACTGCGAATTTTCCGTGTGTATTGGCTGCGAATCCGAAAGCGGTGTCGGCTAACGAATAGGTGATTCCGCCGTGGGCTTTGTTCATACTGTTTAGCATTTCTTTGCGAACTGTCATTGCTACTTTGCATCGACCGATTTCACATTCGAGAATTTCGATACCGAGCCATTGGCTGTAGGCGTCTTTACTTAACATTTTGTATGGTATTTTTGTTCCTTCCATTTTTTAAACCATTAAGGTATTAAGTTTCATTAAGTTTTCTCTCGCAAAGACGCAGAGACGCAAAGTTTATGGTTAATAGAAATTTTTATTTGATTTTGCCATTCTTCTTAAAATTGGACTGCATCTGTATCGGTCTTCGTGGTATTCGTTATATAATTCGTCTAATTTTTCTACGCACCAATTTATTCCGAGTTCGTCTGCCCAAGCGAGTAAT
>NZ_JAYVFH010000012.1:0-3912 GCF_043773265.1 Flavobacterium sp.
TGACTATCAATCCAATTAAAATTGCAGCTTTAATTCTTCTTACTTTTCTTTCTAAATATTTTTTTGCAATCGATTTTTGTTTTTGTTCTTCGTTCCAAATTTGTAATTCATCAGTTTCTTCAACTATTTGTGGTACAGCATCGTGAATTTTTACAACAGCGTTTGTTATACGTTTTTTGTCTTCTTCAATTTCAAAATCTAACGGTTTTACTTTTGCAAATTTTACTAAATCGGCTTGTTTTAAAACTTTTTCTAAATTTTTTAATGTTTCAGAATTCAACTTCATTTTCTTTTGTGAAGCCACTTTTTTTAAACTAAAAATTAGTTCAGATGTTGTGCTTTCCATTGCTGGAATTTGGATTTCTTCTTCTATATAGGTTCTAACAATATCAGTTAATTGAGAATAATATTCTTTTACTTCACCATTTTGCCACAATTCTTTTTTCTCTAACGATTGTAACAAAGAAGTTGCTTTTTCTATTGGTGTTTTATATACAATTTCTAGTTCTTTTTTTGGTCTGTTTTTGTATTTTTTAAATAACCAAAATACTAATAATAGTAAAGCAAGAAGAATAATTATTGGAATAATATAAACCCAATAATTAGTTTCTATTTTTACTTTTTCGATAGTTTTTATATCAAACATTTTCTGTTTTAAAGTATCAACTTTTACATTAGAAACTTCAATATTTATGCTGTCAGAAAATATTGATTTACCGTTTATTAAAATAGGAATTTTTGGAATTGTATATCTACCAGAATCGAATTGTGTTAGTCCATATTTTTTAATCAATTCATAAGAATCGTTACTTTTTATGGTATCAATTTTATAGGATTCTATAACTTCTAAAGCACCAAAATTTTTATCTTTTGGAAAAATAACTTTGTCTTTATTAGAAATAGATGCTTTTATAGTAAGTTTAAATTCGGCACCAATTTTGTTTCTAGTTGTATCAATAGAGGTTGTTACTTTTTGAGCAAAAAGGGATGATGGAATAAGAAAGAAATATATATATAATTTGAATTTCATTTTTTTAATTTATACCTAACAGGTTAAAAAAAACCTGTTAGGATACTTGGCGGTTGATTTTTAATGGTGATTTTTACAAAAGACAATGGCTGTTTAACCCTGATGTTGCAATTGTTTGAGCTCTTCATTTTATTTTTTTAAAATGAAAGCGAGTTGCGGCAGCAGGAAAATGGATTGTAGAAATGCGCTTAATATTCGTTTCAAATGTAAGCACTTCGACTGCGCTCAGTGTGACATTATGATGAGCACTTCGACTGCGCTCAGTGTGACATTATAATGAGCACTTCGACTGCGCTCACTGTGAAAGAATGATGAGAATCTGAAACGAGTTCTAGAGAATCTGAAACGAGTTCAGATTAAAAAAAAATCTCACCATTGCTGATGAGATTTTGATGAGCACTTCGACTGTGCTTAGTGTGACATTATGTTGAGCACTTTGACTGCGCTTAGTGCGACATTATGATGAGCACTTCGACTGTGTTTAGTGTGACAAAATGATGAGCACTTCGACTGCGCTCAGTGTGACAAACTAGTTCAGATTAAATTATTAACATTGCGTCTCCGTAAGAGTAAAATTTATATTTTTCTTCGATGGCAATTTCGTATGCTTTTTTCATTAAATCGTGTCCGCAGAATGCTGAAACCATCATTAATAATGTTGATTTTGGTGTGTGAAAATTGGTTATCATTGCATCGGCAATGCTAAAATCGTGCGGTGGAAAAATAAATTTGTTTGTCCAACCGTCAAATGTATTTAGTGTTCTTTGTGAGGAAACGGCGCTTTCTATGGCACGCATTGAAGTGGTTCCAACGCAACAAACTTTGTGTTTTTTGGCTTTGGCATTGTTTACTTTATCGCAAGCTTCTTGTGTAATTTTTAGCTCTTCAGAATCCATTTTGTGCTTAGACAAATCTTCTACTTCTACTGGATTGAATGTTCCTAAACCCACGTGAAGTGTTACTTCGGCAAAGTCTATTCCTTTAATTTCTAAACGTTTTAAAAGGTGTTTAGAAAAGTGTAAACCGGCAGTTGGTGCTGCAACTGCGCCTTCTTCTTTGGCATAAATTGTTTGGTAACGATCGGCATCTTCTGGTGTTACTTCTCGAGAAATATATTTTGGAATTGGTGTTTCGCCAAGTTCTGTTAGTTTATTTCTAAATTCATCATACGAACCATCGTAAAGAAAACGTAGTGTTCTTCCACGAGAAGTTGTATTGTCTATAACTTCGGCAACAAGTGAATCGTCGTCGCCAAAATATAATTTATTTCCTATTCTTATTTTTCTTGCTGGATCTACTAAAACGTCCCAAAGTCGTTGTTCTGCATTTAGTTCTCGCAGTAAAAAAACTTCTATTCTTGCTCCAGTTTTTTCTTTGTTTCCAAACATTCTTGCTGGAAAAACCTTGGTGTTGTTAAGTACAAAAACATCGCCATCGTCGAAATAGTTAATAACGTCTTTGAACATTTTGTGTTCTATTGTTCCTTTTTTACGGTCGATTACCATTAAACGAGATTCGTCACGAATTTCTGCTGGATATTCTGCTAATAATTCTGTTGGAAGATTGAATTGAAAATGTGATAATTTCATGTTTGAATTTTAGGATTTGCACTTCGACAAGCTCAGTGTGACAATAATAGTACTAATTATTTGCAAATATACGATTGTGAGATAGGCGTTGTCAAGTGTTTTGGTGTTTATTTTTTAGATTGCCACAAAGACGCTAAGTCGCAAAGGTTTTTTTAATATTATGATACAAAGGCGCTAATTTATTTACAGCAATTTCAACAATTTACACAAATTTGATGTTTTTAAATTTCACTAATATAAAATTTTCTTTTTTTCAAAAAAGGAATTATAAAATTTCATTAATTTGAAACCCAATATTTTTTAAATCTTCCCAAAAAGTTGGATAGGATTTAGAAACTACTTCGGCATTTTCAATAATTAAATCGGTTTTAAGTGCTAAAGGTGCAAATGCCATTGCCATTCTGTGGTCTTGGTAGGTTTCCACTCTGTCCTTTGGACATCTCTCCAAAGGAGAGAAAGTAGTACTTGAAAATAAACTATGTGATTGAAGATTTAAACTGTCATTTGTTACAGAAATGGTTGCGCCAAGTTTTGTGAGTTCTGTCTCTAATGCTAAAAGTCTATCGGTTTCTTTAATTTTTAAGGTGTGCAAACCAGTTAAATTGCATGAAATTCCGAGTCCGAAACAAGTTACAGCTATTGTTTGAGCAATGTCAGGTGAAGATTGAAGATTGATGATTAACGATTTTTGATTTTTGATTTTTGACTTTGATATTGTTATTGATTTATCATTATTAAAAACAGTTTCTACTCCAAAATTTTTATAAATTGCTACCAATGCTGCATCGCCTTGAAGACTGTTTTCTTTGTAACTTGAAAGTGTTATTTGAGTTCCAATTGTTGATAATGCAATTATAGAATAATAATAGGATGCAGAACTCCAATCTGATTCTATAGTTACGAGTTGAGGCGCTTTTACAAGCTCAGTGTGACAAACGTTTATAAAATTATTTTTAAAAGAAGTTTCTACACCAATTTCGTTTAACAATGCCAAAGTCATATTAATGTATGGAATGGAAGTTATTTCGCCTTCGAGTTTTAATTCTAATCCGTTTTCTAGTTTTGGTGCAATTAATATTAGTGCCGAAATGTATTGACTGCTCACATTTGCAGGAAGCG
Organism: Flavobacterium sp.; assembly: GCF_043773265.1. Taxonomy (GTDB): domain Bacteria; phylum Bacteroidota; class Bacteroidia; order Flavobacteriales; family Flavobacteriaceae; genus Flavobacterium. The sequence continues at coordinate 3,739 of NZ_JAYVFH010000012.1, forward strand.
AAACTTTATTATGAGTTAGTTTTTTACCAATTATTTTTAGTGGAGGAAAACCATTATTTTCTACATATTCTATATCTGCGCCAAGTTGTTTTAGTGCATCTACCAATATTTTTATTGGTCGTTCTTTCATTCTTGATGAACCTGTAAGTACAATTTCACTTCCTTCTTTTATTG
>NZ_JAYVFH010000013.1:0-3220 GCF_043773265.1 Flavobacterium sp.
ATTTTTTTATTTTAAATTTCCATCTTTCAACTTCCATCTTTTATATGTCAATCTTAAATCTTCCAACTTCCATCTTCCGACTTCCATCTAAATTACAAATATAATGCCTCAAATTTTAAAACAATAAATAAGTTATAAAAATTATTAAATTCGTAAATTGCGCTCATAAAATTATCATTATACTAAAATGGAACCTCAAATACCTTATATTCCTAAAAATAAAGTAAGAATTGTAACTGCCGCATCATTATTTGATGGACACGATGCTGCAATCAATATTATGCGAAGAATTATTCAGTCTACAGGTGTAGAAGTAATTCATCTTGGACACGATAGAAGCGTAGAAGATGTTGTAAATACTGCCATTCAAGAAGATGCGAATGCTATTGCAATGACTTCCTATCAAGGTGGACACAATGAATATTTTAAATACATGCACGATTTATTAAAAGAAAAAGGTGCCGGACATATTAAAATTTTTGGTGGTGGTGGTGGAGTTATTTTGCCAGATGAAATTGCCGATTTGCAAGCGTACGGAATTACAAGAATTTATGCGCCAGATGATGGAAGAGCAATGGGTTTACAAGGAATGATTAACGATTTGGTACAAAAATCTGATTTTCCTGTTGGTAATGTTTTAAATGGCGAATTCAATCATCTTGAAGAAAAAAATCCTACTGCAATTGCAAGATTAATTTCTTCTGCCGAAAATTTTCCAGAAATTGCCAAAGAAACATTTGATAAAATTCATAAGAAAAACGAAAAATCTACTATTCCAGTTCTTGGAATTACAGGAACTGGTGGTTCTGGAAAATCGTCTTTAGTTGATGAATTAGTAAGACGATTTTTAATAGATTTTCCAGAAAAAACTATCGGATTAATTTCTGTTGATCCATCAAAAAGAAAAACTGGTGGCGCACTTTTGGGTGATAGAATTCGTATGAATGCTATTAACAATCCTAGGGTTTATATGCGTTCGTTGGCAACTCGTCAATCTAATTTGGCTTTGTCTAAATATGTTGCCGAAGCAATACAGGTTTTAAAAGCTGCAAAATATGATATTATAATTCTAGAAACTTCTGGAATTGGTCAAAGTGATACCGAAATTATGGATCATTCTGATGTTTCTTTATATGTAATGACGCCAGAATTTGGTGCTGCAACGCAATTGGAAAAAATTGATATGTTAGATTTTGCCGATATTGTAGCTGTAAATAAATTTGACAAACGTGGTGCGCTTGACGCTTTGCGCGATGTTAAAAAACAATATCAAAGAAATCATAATCTTTGGGATTCAGATTTAGATACCATGCCAGTTGTAGGAACAATTGCTTCGCAGTTTAACGATCCTGGAATGAATCAATTGTATAAAAAGTTGATGGATAAAGTAGTGGAACAAACCAATTCTAATTTAAAATCTACTTTTAAAATCACTCGTGAAATGAGTGAAAAAATATTTGTAATTCCACCTTACAGAACACGTTATCTATCTGAAATTGCAGAAAACAATAGAAAATATGATGCAACAGCGCTTTCTCAAGTTGAAGTTGCTCAAAAATTATATGGAATTTTTAAAACTATCGAATCAGTTTCTAATAAAGTTCCTTTAATTAATAAAGCTGGAATTGATAATAATTCTGTCATTGAAAGTAATTCTGTGATAGATAAAAATTCTGTCATCCTGAGCGCAGTCGAAGGAACATCAAATAATAATAATAATTTTATAAAACTTCTAATAGCAGAATTCGACCGAGTAAAAATGAATCTCGATCCATACAATTGGGAAATAATTTTAAACTGGGATGAAAAAATTAATAAATATAAAAATCCGTTTTACAGTTTTAAAGTTCGCGATAAGGAAATTAAAATTGCAACGCATACCGAATCACTTTCGCATTCTCAAATTCCAAAAGTATCACTTCCCAAATACAAAGCTTGGGGCGATATTTTAAAATGGAATTTACAAGAAAATGTGCCTGGCGAATTTCCATTTGCCTCTGGATTATATCCTTTTAAAAGAGAAGGCGAAGATCCAAGTAGAATGTTTGCTGGCGAAGGTGGACCAGAACGAACCAACAAACGTTTTCATTATGTAAGTGCTGGTTTGCCTGCAAAACGACTTTCTACAGCATTTGACAGTGTAACTTTGTATGGAAATGATCCAGATTTACGTCCAGATATTTATGGAAAAATTGGAAATGCTGGCGTATCAATTTGCTGTCTAGACGATGCCAAAAAATTATATTCTGGTTTCGATTTAAGTCATGCAATGACATCAGTTTCTATGACAATAAATGGTCCAGCGCCAATGTTGCTTGGGTTTTTTATGAACGCTGCAATTGATCAAAATTGTGAAAAGTACATAAAAGAAAACAGTCTTGAAGTAGAAATTGAAGAAAGAATAAACGAAATTTATAAGAAAAAAGGAATTGCCAGACCAAAATATAATGGCGATTTACCAGAAGGAAATAATGGTTTAGGATTGCTATTGCTTGGTGTAACTGGCGATGAAGTTTTGTCTAAAGAAATTTATAATGATATAAAAGTAAAGACGTTAACTCAAGTTCGTGGAACAGTTCAAGCCGATATTTTAAAAGAAGATCAAGCGCAAAATACCTGTATATTTTCTACAGAATTTGCTTTGCGATTAATGGGCGATGTGCAAGAATATTTTATAACTCAAAATGTTAGAAATTTTTATTCGGTGTCAATTTCTGGTTATCACATTGCCGAAGCTGGAGCAAATCCTATAACACAATTGGCATTTACACTTTCTAATGGTTTTACTTATGTAGAATATTATTTAAGTCGTGGAATGAATATTAACGATTTTGGACCTAATTTATCGTTCTTTTTCTCTAACGGAATTGATCCAGAATATGCAGTTATTGGTCGTGTTGCCAGAAAAATTTGGGCAAAAGCCATGAAAAATAAATATGGTGCTAATGAAAGAGCACAAATGTTGAAATACCATATTCAAACCTCTGGCCGTTCGCTTCACGCACAAGAAATAGATTTTAACGATATTCGAACTACTTTGCAAGCACTTTATGCAATATATGACAACTGTAACTCGTTGCATACCAATGCTTACGACGAAGCAATTACAACACCAACAGAGGAAAGTGTACGAAGAGCAATGGCAATTCAATTGATTATAAATAAAGAATTAGGATTGGCTAAAAACGAAAATCCAATTCAAGGTTCGTTTATAATTGAA
>NZ_JAYVFH010000014.1:0-3437 GCF_043773265.1 Flavobacterium sp.
AATTACAAGAAGCTGAAACAGTATTTAAATTTTCAATAGTAGTTCCTGCAGCTAAAGTATGTCCAGTAAAACCATTATAATTACTTGGATAAAAACTACTACAAAAGCTGCTGTACATTCTATCTTTTATATAAATTTCTAAAAGAGAAATTTATATAAAAGGATGCTATTTCCATCAGGGCTAAAAATTTAGTAATTACATTAAAATCACATTCCTTTTTCACCTCTGTAAAAAATTCTACATCCAAAAGATTCAGTTTCACTTGCTGTAACAGGTTTGTTTATCAATAATTCATCAATTGCATTTGCCAATAATGGTTTTGCATTTTTTGCATCTCCGGCATTATCATCAATAGCACCTTTGTATTTTACAATCCATTTTCCTTGTTTGTTTTTCCAAATTACAAATGCTTGTGGCGTATGAGTAGCTTTAAATTTCTTTGCAACTAGTTGTAATTTGTCTTGTAAATATGGAAATTTCAATTTTTCTTCCTTAACTTTTTTCTGCATTAATACAAAAGATTCTTCTGCATAAGCAAGTGTATCCATAGAATTTAAAGCAATTAAATGAACTTCTTTAGATTTATATTTAGAATATATAACATTCAATCTATCCGAATAAAATTTCGCCATCGGACATTTATTACAAGTGAAAATCACAATAAAACCTTTTGCATTTTTATAAGAAGAAAGCGAAACTTGCTTATTTTTAGTACTTTTTAAAGTAAAATTAGTAATCTCTATTTCGTTAGTTATTACATTATTTGTAAAACTTACTAACGAAATAGAAATAATAAAAAGTACTACTATAAGTTTATTTTTTCTCATTATTTTTTAATAAATTTTTTAGTCGTAATCGATTTTGTTTGCTTGTCCATCATTTGAAAAATATATACTCCATTTGCTAATGATGAAATATCAATTCCGTTTTGCCATTGTGGTTGTGGTAACATCATAACCGTTCTTCCAGTTGTGGTTAAAATAGTTACATAATAAATTTCTGTATTATCATCTTTCAAATTCACAAATAATTTATCATTTGCAGGATTAGGATACAAACTAAATTCGGTACTTGCATTTACATTTTCTATTGCTAAATTATTTACTACAATAAATTGTCCCATCATTCCACCATCTTCGTGATTTGCAAAATGACAATGATACATATAAGGATGCGTAACATCTGAATCTGCAAAGTCTTCAAATTTTCCAACAAAAGTTACCGATTCACCTTTTGGAAGATAAAAAGTATCTTTCCAACCACTTTCATAACTGTTTACAGATGCGGCTAAACCATTTCTTGCTATAATTTTAAATTCAATATCGTGTAAATGAAAAGAATGACCAAATATATTATTGTTAGTAACGGTCCAACTTTCTATAGCATTAAGATTTACTGTTTTATTTATGGTTGCAAATACAAATGGTGTTGCATCAAAATTAAAAGCTGTATTTGCATTTCCACCAGTTACAGCAAGTGATCTTGTAACAGTTGCATTGGCTGCAGTCCAATAAATATTACTCATTAACGTTGTTGGAACTGAAGTGATTGGAGTAATAGCAGTAGTGGTTGCAGTAACATTAATATGTAAAACCGGAAAATCAATATTGTTTAATAAGCTACCAAATTGTCCACCTGTTGCAGGTTCACCACCTGGAAATCCTAAGGCAAAACCAGAATTAAAAGCTTTTAAATCTAAAGATGAACCAACAATATCATTACCTAAATTTACCATAATTTCAACACGTTCACCAACCATTAATTTAACTCTAGTTACTGCAATTGGTACATTTAATAATCCACCATCATTTGCAATTACATAAAAAGATCGGTTATCGCTAAAACCTAAATTATATCCTCTTTCGTTTTCTGCATTTAAAATTCGCATACGAACATATTGTTTTGGTAAACTTATTTGAGCATTTGGTGTTCCGTTTGACAACATATAATCACCATAACCTCTATTAGAAGTTGGTGGAGTTTCAAACTGATTTGCAGCAGTATAACCTCTACTAGTTAAAGCTAAAACTATATCATCAACACCATACGTTCTCGGCAATGCTAATGCAGATTCTATTGGATCTTTTACAATTATAAATCCTCCAATACCTTTTGTCATTTGTATTTGAGCCGTTTCATGCAAATGTGGATGATACCATAATGTTGATGCTTGGTTTTTTACCGTCCAAAAAGGTTGCCATAAAGTTCCTGCAGGAATTATTTGATGTGGTCCACCATCCATAACTGCTGGTAAATGCATTCCGTGCCAATGTAAAGTGGTGGATTCATTTAAATTATTGGTAACATTCATATGAACTTCATCTCCTTTATTTACAAATAAAGTTGGTCCCCAAAAAGTTTCATTATTTATTGCTCCAGTAACCGTTAAATTTCCTGTTCTCAATTGCTTAGTGGCATCTTTAATATTTAAATTAAAAGTAGTTCCATATAAAGCTTCTGGCATTGGCATTGTGTTGTATTGCGCTTGAAGTTGCAAAACTAAACTTAATAATAGAATTGTAAAAAGTAATTTTTTCATTTTATGTGTTTTTGATTATTATAATTATTTTACCAATAGTTTTTTAGTTATAACCGAATTTGAAAACTGAATTTTAACAAAATAAGTTCCTTTTTCCAGTTTTTTAATATCTATACTTGAATTGAATTTTTGTATTTTATAAACCAAACTTCCTTTAATATCATAAATAGAAATTTGTTCTACATCATTTTCTAAAAAATCATTTCCTAAATTTATTTTAAAAACATCAGTTGCTGGATTTGGATAAATAGTAATATTTTTTTCTATTGCAATAACATCTGCAACATTTAAATTTGGAACTGTACATAAAGCTGGACCATTATAATTGGTAGTAGTTGTTCCAGTAGGTGTAACATATTTAAAAGTATAAGTTGTTCCTGTAATTGTAAAATTGGTCGCATAACCAGAAACACCATTTAAAGAATATAAAGTATTGTATCCATTACTTGCATTTGCAACGCAAGAAGTTATTAAAGCTCCATTTAAAGGTGTCCAATTTTCGGTTCTAACAGGATTTCCTTGAGGTTGTGGAATAATTTGCAAAGTTGCATCTTCGGTAACTTGACCTACCATATTTCCAATCATATATGGCGCAGTTGCAGTTCCGTGATAATGATAAACACCATTAAAATAGTGTCCGTGATTGGCATCAAGCGTTGCCATTGTTGCTCCAGTTGGTTCTAAACTTCCGTAAACTGCAAAACCATCAAAAGCAAATGCAATTGGTAAATTATAAGTAGTTTGTCCTAAAGATATTAAATGTAAAGGTGCTGTATGGTAATGATAATCATCACCACGACCACAATGTCCGCCATAATTATCAAGTTGTCCGTCAAGAAAAGAATCTACACCAGTATTGGTATGATAATTAAAAATGGGAACTCCATTGGTAGCAAT
>NZ_JAYVFH010000015.1:0-47383 GCF_043773265.1 Flavobacterium sp.
TTTTTTTGTTTTTATATCCCAATCCCAAATGGTATCACTTGTTGCTTTTTCAACAATATTATATTTTTCATTGGACTTTAATAAATCTTCATTTATTAAAGTCAATTTTTTTAAATTTTTAAAATTATTATTGTTGTTTATGTTTAATAAATATCTAAAAAACAGTGTAAAAATTGAAATGGATAGTAAAAGAATAATTATAAATTTTACAAATCCAATTTTTTGTTCAAAATATTTTATAAGAAAATATTGGCCAAAAAGAACCAATAAAAGTATAAACAGAAAATAAGCTAGAATTATGTTATTCGATTTATTTTTCATTACTCAAAAATAAAAAAATAAAATAGTAAAACAATCATAATTATATAAAAAAAATCACTTTTTTATTTTATAATTTGATTATAAGTTATTTAATAGTAAACTATTGATTTAATGGTTTTTTTTAAGAAATAAAGTGTACCTTTGCACCTCCTAAAAAAATCACATGGAATCTATTAGAAACATTGCAATTATTGCACACGTTGACCACGGTAAGACTACCTTGGTAGACAAAATCATGTATCATTGTCAACTTTTTCGTGACAATGAAAACACAGGTGACTTAATTCTTGACAACAACGACCTTGAGCGTGAAAGAGGTATAACTATTACATCTAAAAATGTTTCGGTTAATTATAAAGGAACCAAAATTAATATTATTGATACACCAGGTCACGCCGATTTTGGTGGTGAAGTAGAAAGAGTTTTAAACATGGCAGATGGTGTTTGTCTTCTTGTAGATGCATTTGAAGGTCCAATGCCTCAAACACGATTTGTTTTACAAAAGGCAATTGATTTAGGTTTAAAACCTTGTGTAGTTATTAATAAAGTTGATAAAGAAAATTGTACTCCAGAGGAAGTTCATGAAAAAGTTTTCGACTTAATGTTTGAACTTGGTGCTGAAGAATGGCAACTAGATTTTCCAACAGTTTATGGTTCTGCTAAAAACAATTGGATGTCTGACGATTTTAGAAATATTACAACTAATATCGAACCATTATTGGATATGGTAATTGCAAATGTTCCAGCTCCAAAGGTTTCTGAAGGAACGCCACAAATGTTAATTACCTCTTTAGATTTCTCTTCTTTTACTGGTAGAATTGCTATTGGACGTCTTGAAAGAGGTGTTTTAAGAGAAGGAATGCCAATATCTTTGGTAAAAAGAGATGGCAAAGTATTAAAATCTAGAATTAAAGAATTACATACTTTTGAAGGTTTAGGTCGTAAAAAAGTACAAGAAGTAATAGCTGGAGATATTTGTGCTATAGTTGGTGTTGAAGGATTTGAAATTGGTGATACTATTGCTGATTTTGAAAACCCAGAAGCATTGCAAACTATTGCAATTGACGAACCAACTATGAGTATGTTGTTTACAATTAATGATTCGCCTTTCTTTGGTAAAGAAGGAAAATTTGTAACTTCAAGACATATTAGAGATAGATTGACTAAAGAATTAGAGAAAAATCTTGCAATGAAATTAGGAGAAACTGATTCTGCTGATAAATTTATGGTTTTTGGTCGTGGAGTTCTTCACTTGTCAGTTTTAATTGAAACTATGAGAAGAGAAGGTTATGAATTGCAAATTGGTCAACCACAAGTTATTATTAAAGAAATTGATGGTAAAAAATGTGAACCTATCGAAGAGTTAACAATAGATTTACCTGAACATTTATCAGGAAGAGCTGTTGAGTTTGTCTCAATTCGTAAAGGAGAAATGTTATCAATGGAAGGAAAAGGTGAGCGTATGATTGTAAAATTCAATATTCCATCTCGTGGAATTATTGGTTTAAGAAATCAATTGTTAACGGCAACTGCTGGAGAAGCAATTATGTCTCATCGATATATTGGATATGAACCTTTTAAAGGTGAAATTCCAGGACGTAACAATGGTTCGTTAATATCTATGGAAAACGGAAAAGCAATTCCTTATTCTATCGATAAATTACAAGACAGAGGTAAGTTTTTCGTTAATCCAAACGAAGAAATATATGAAGGTCAGGTAATTGGTGAGAACTCTCGAAGCGATGATATGTGTATTAATGTTACTAAAGCTAAGAAACAATCTAACGTGCGTTCATCAGGAAATGATGAAAAAGCAAGAATTATTCCTCCAATTATTTTCTCTTTAGAAGAAGCTTTAGAGTACATTCAAAAAGATGAATATGTAGAGGTTACTCCAAAATCTATTCGTTTAAGAAAAATCTATTTGAACGAAACTGATAGAAAAAGATATAAATTATAAATTCAATTTATATAAATTTTTAAGTATAAAAAAACCATCAATGAAAGTTGATGGTTTTTTTTATATGAATTTTAAGTTTATCTCTTCAAACTAAAATGTCCTTTGGCGCTTCTGCCATCATCAAATTTTATGTTGAACCAATAATCATCAGCAGGAGCAAAGTTGCCATTAAAAGTTCCATCCCAACCGTTTCCAATTGGGGATATTTGTTTTATTAATTTTCCGAATCTATCAAAAATATAAATTATAGAATCTGAATAAATTTTTTCATTTGCACCTTTTATATTCCATGTGTCATTGTATCCATCACCGTTTGGAGTAAAATATACTGGAACACCAAGCACAGAGATTTCTTGAGATACAACACCACATTCATTCATGTCTTTAATAAAAACGGTGTGAATTCCCATAGGAACATTAGTGAAAAAATTAGAGGTTTGAAAACCTTCTTCATAATCTAAACTATAAACATAATCGCCAACTCCGGTAACAATTACTTCAACAGTGTTGATATCAACTAAATCTATAATCTCTATATTTTGAATGTGTGCAATATCTGAAGCTATAACTTCTATAGTTTTTGTTCTAAAGCATCCATTACTGTTAGTTACAGTTACAGTATAAGTTCCGCCAGTATTTACTGTTAAAGAATATGATGTTTCACCAGCAATTAGAGTAGAATCTAAAAACCATTGATAATTATAATCAGTAGTTGGTGTTCCGTCAAGAATTCCAGCATCTATAGTTACTGTAAAAGTTGGAAGATTGGTACAAACTAATTCTTCGCCAGTTAATTCAATTTTTGGAACTGGAAATACAATAAAAGGAATTGTATAGCTTGCAAAACATGTTGTGTTTATTGGATTTGTAATTGTAACTAAAACGTTTTGATTGGAAGTGGTAAAAGGATTTGGAAGCGATGTATTATAAATTGTTCCATCTTCTAGTGTATATTTTATTTCTAATCCAGTTTGACCATTTAATAATAATGAAGTAAAAGTTGTTGTGTCAAAATTTATAAATGTGTCTTGGTCTAATGGATTAGTTTCATCATCACATACATTAACTAAACTTAAGTCTAACGGAAACACTTCTGGTAAATCATCAACAATAAATTGAAAAGTTCCTGTTTCTTTACATGGTGCGTCAACAGCATCGGTTTCATTATTTTTTATTGTTACTGTAATTATTTGTGAAGTTGTAACCGAATATGTTGGTGGAAATGGTGATGTAATTGGATTACCAGATTGGTCAACATAAGATATTGTTTTATTAGTTTGACCATTTAAAATTGTTGCTTCGAGTGAAGAAGTATTAAAAACAAATATTCCATCGTGATCATCATCACATTCTCTAATAACATTTGCTGTTCCAACTGCATAAATTGTTGGTAATTCTTCTACAATTAAATTAAATGTTCTAAAACCAAAGCAATCATTGGTTGAAGTACTTTCAACACGTGCATAAATTACTTGTAAATTTGGATATCCAATATTTCTATAATTTGAAATTTGAGCTGCCGGAATTGCCAATGAATTTCCAGAAGCATCAGTTTCTGCAAGAAAATCGGCTTCGTTTTTATAATAATTTAAACTATATGAACCTGGAGGAAGCGCTGCTAGTAGGAAAGGAGTAACAGAACTAAAATCGAAAGAAGAAATTCCGTCTCTATCATCATTAATTGCATCTAAATAGTCATCACATTTAACAAAATCTGAAACTTGAACACTGTTTGGGATTTGTGTTACTGAAACAATTAAATTCATAGTACATACTCTGTAACAACCATTTGAATTTTCTACTCTTGCATATACTGTTGTATTTGGAGTTGTAAAAGCAATTGGAGCTGCAATTAAAAAAATTGGATTTTCATTATTTGCAGCGGCAAGATTTGTATAATATGTAAAAGTTTCTAATAAATAATTTGAAGAGATTACATTATTTTTTTGAGTTAAATTGAATGTTGAAATACCATCAGTATCATCGTCACATTGCACTAAAGTTATTGGTGATGTTATAACTGGTAATGCATAGGTTGTTAAAATTGCATCTGCAGAAGTTAATCCGCAAGAATTTCCGTTTTTATTTAAAACTACTCTAAATTTATGTCCACTCATTGTTGGTGAAACAGTTGATATTGTTAAAGTAATTGTTGTTACTCCAGAGTAAGTAGCATTATTTGTAAGATTTGACCAAACTGATCCACCATCGGTAGAAATTTGCCACTGGTAACCATTTACAGGATTTGTAACTACGGTAAAAGCTGCGTTTTGTAGTTCGCAAGTAGTAATATTTTGTGGTTGATTATTTATTATAATTGGTGCAAAAATAATATAATTAGGATTAGGAGTTGTATAACCTGCACCACTTGTAACCAATCCATTTGAATTTACAATAACGGGTAAATTTCCTAAAATCCCATCATTGTTTGGATCTAAAAAACCAGCTTCAATAACATCATTACATCCATCATTATCAGTTTCTAAATCTATATAATTGTTTAATAAATCGGCATCTATATTAGAAAGTGTGTAATTTGAAATTCCATTGTCTAATGTGGTTTCTAATGAGTTAGAATATCCATTTGTGCCAAAATTTGTACCGTCAACAATTCCGTTATTGTTGGTATCGTTTGCGCCACTTCCTGATTCTGCCAAATCAAAAATTCCGTCGTTATCACTATCCAAATCTAGATAATCTAAAACGCCATCACCATCAGAATCTACTGGATTTATTCCATTTACAAATGAATTATCAATACCATCTAAATTGGTATCAGAGTTTGAAATTGCTGTAAAAGTTGAACCTTGAGCTTCATAATAGTCTTGAATTCCATCATTATCTGAATCTAAATCTAATTGATCTGGAACTCCATCTGTATCGCTATTTTTTGGAACACAACTTGCAAAAAACTTCAAACTCACTCTGTTTGCATCACTATCTAAAAGATTTATATGAGTAAAACTAATGGATGTTGATAGATTAGTTAAAAATTTAAAAGTTCCTGTTCCTGCTGGTAATGGAGTTGTATTGTTAAGAATAAATCGAACTTCAAAGGATGAAAATTGAGTTACTCCACTTTCGTAGATTCCGTCATAATTGGTGTCAATCAATAACTGATTGTCTGGATTTAATACTGTAATTGTTTTATTTATTGGTGAACCAACAATATATTTGGCAGTATCATTTATTAAATCTAAAGGATTTGCAGTTAAAACATAATCAAGTCCGATACTTATTGGTTGTGAAAAGTTTAAAGTATATTTTACAAAATTATCTTTTCCTGGAGCAACTTCAGATACAAAACTTCCATCGCTTGCACCAATAAATGGAATTGGACTTGCTGATGTAGAAGTTGTTACTGTTCCTGTAAATGCATTGTTATAGGTTCCATCTGCAACTATTCCAGAATTAAAATTCAGTAAATTTATATTCTGATTTCCATAAGACTCAACACAATTTATAATTCCATCATTGTCATTATCTAAATCTATATTGTCATTTACTGTATCATTATCATTGTCTGATGCACAAACACTTACAGGAATGTCATCAGAAAAAAGATTTATTCCGCAAGCAGTAAGTGTTGCTTTTACTTTGTAATATCCTGGAAGTGTTGGAGAATAGGTTGCAGATGTTGCTCCAGAAATTGCAACATTATTAAAAAACCATTGATAAATGTCAAAACCACTCAATGTACTTACTTCTAATTGCACATTAGGAATACAATTTGACTGAGAAATATCTACTTGTTGAAAAGTTACTTCGGGTTTAAACACAAATCCAGAATAATATCCACCAAAAGTTGCTGCACCGTCACTTCCATAAGCAGTTAAATATAGTTGACCTGTTGAAAAAACAGAAACATTTCCTGTAAATCCAGAAATTGTATAACATTCATAGTTTGCATTTCCTATAACAGCAGTTGGGCCAAAAGTTACAATTCCTGCAGGCAAAGTTGCTAAAGTATAAGAAACTGAGTTTATCATAAAAGTTAAAACCGACGCAGTTTCGGTAGTAATTGTAACTCTTCCGGTAAAGTTTCTTGTTCCTATTTTTTCTATATAAGGAATATTATCTATAACTTTTGGAGTTTGACAACTTAGTGGCGGAACAAAAAACATTTCTTGATTTGCTTGATCTGTCCTAATGTTATCTCCAACACTTTGAAATGCAAAAATATCTTTTGAAGCTGTTACATATAAATTTCCGTTGGCAGAATAATCGGTTCCAACTAATCCTACATATTCTCCAGCATTTAATGTGTAACTTAATGTAGTGCTTCCGTTTAAGAAAATTTCGGTATTGTCTTGGTCTGCAATTAATAGAATTCTTTCAACATTTGGTAATCCTGTACTTTTAATAAAAATATATTCAGAACCTGTTCTTTCTGCTGATACAATTTGATCAAAACCTAAATCTAAATTAGACATTTCGCCATTTGTACCACCATAAGAACCACAATTTACTGCAATTGGTTTATCAGATGTTACTAATGAGCCAATAAGCGCATCACGATTTGCGGCTGTTGGTCCGGTTACTGCCATTACAAAACTTTCACCTGCATTTAAAACAATATTTGAAGGTGTATTTCCTGCTGCTGCATTATTTATTAAAACGGCACCAGTTTTTATGTCATCAAAAGCTACAGTTGTATTATTTTCTGTTGCTAAAATTGAAACAAAAGTTAAATTATTTGGACTAAACGAAGTTGCAAGAGTATTGATAAAACCTCCAATTCTAAAATGTGTTCCCAATGCTGCCAAACCTTTAGAAGTTATTTGACCAGCTTGATTTCCGTTTCCTGCAATTACTCTTGCGGTTACATAAACAACATCTTCTGCTTCAATAATATATCCTCTGTTGGTTAATATTGAATTCATTTCTGCTTCGGTAACGTGAAATTGTGTAAAAAGACCAAAGCCAATATCATGAACATAGGGAATATCTCTAGATACAACTCCACTAATAGTTGCTCCACCAAGTTGTTTTATTACAAAATTTACCGGTGTAACACTTGGAGTTGAAATGTATAAAAGTTGTTCTTCTGCTTGCACAGCATCTGCTCCTCCAACTGGTGGGATATAGTGCGTTTTACTAAACTGTGAAAAGCAATTAATTGACAGTGAAGCTATTAGTATTAATAATAAGGTATTCTTTTTCATTGTATAAAATTAGTAAAAAAATTACAATTTTATCTTTTTAATGAAAAATTTCCTTTAATTGTTTTACCATTGTTTAAAGTAAGTACAAACCAATAATCTGTTGATGGTAATTCAAGTTCGTTTAATGTACCATTCCAACCTTGTGAATATTCTGTATATGAAATGATTAGCTTTCCAAATCTATCAAATATAGAAAGTTTAGAATTGCTTAAATTGATAAGATTTTCAATTTTCCAAAAGTCATTTATTCCGTCACCATTTGGAGTAAAATACCTTGGATAATCAAGAATTATGAATGATTGTTGAACAATTCCACAAAAATGAATATCTTTAACATAAATAATATATTCGGCAGGAAAAAGAGAAGTAAAAACAGAATTTGCTTGATAATTAACTCCATCAATAGAATATTCATAATCACCTAAACCTGATAAAATTACTTCAGCTGAATTATTTAATCCATTGAAATCAATAACATTTATCGAGGTTATTGTTGCAATTCCAGAAGCTAAAACTTCAAATCTTTTTGTTTTTTCACAACCATTGGCATCAGTTACAGTTACTAAATATATTCCTGGAACTGTTATAGTTGTACTATTATCATTATCACCATTTGTCCAATTATAGCTAGAAAAACCAGTTGCAATTTCTAAATTTATAGGTGATAAATTGCATAAATATAAAATTGAATCTTCAAAATTTGGCGGATCAAATGTGTTTACATTTAATTCAATTGGAAGAATACCATAACAATTAATTCCGTCAAGAATTTTTACATAAATAGTTTCAAGATATGGCGTTGTAGTTGTGTAATTTATATTTATTGGATAGTTTGAAGCGATAGCATCATTTTCAGATAAATAATATGCTAATGTTAAACCAGAAGGTAAACTGCTTAATAATGGATTTGACACTAATGTATCTAAATCAAATATTGTAATTCCGTCTTGTGTATCATCACTATCACAAATAAAAATTGGATTAATTGCAGAAATTGAATTATTAGGAATTTCTAAATTTATAGTTGCATAACTAGAACATCCATAAGTATTTTGAGCTTTTGCAAATAATTGGTTTGTACTATTATTTAAATAATTTGAAGGATTTAATATCGGATTATTATCTGCTTGAGCATTGGCTAAACTTTCATAATAAATTGGGTTTGATATTTGAGAATTTCCTCCAGTAATTAGTGAATCTAGTTGTGATAAATTGTAAGTTGTTACACCATCATTATCATCATCACATTGAATTAATGTTTGATCAAATAATGTTGGTATGTTTGAATATTCAATATTAATTTCTCCATTTGCAACACATGTTGTTCCGTTTATAGTAACTTCAACTTCATAAAATCCTTGAGAAGTTACTGTATAAGTTGCAGTTGTTTCGCCTGGAATGATAAATCCATCTTTAAACCAAGTATAAGTGTTAATTCCTGGTTCGGTTGCGTCTAAAATTACATTTTGACCTTCACATACTGGGTTGTTTGTATCATTTAATCGGTCTTCGCCTAAATCTGTACCAACATCAAAACTGCTTCCTGCTAGAAAAATTGCCGAATCATATCTAATATTTTCTTCGTCTGCAATTACCAATTTTATATGATAGGTTAATCCAGGAGTTACAGCAGCATGTGCTGTCATAACAACAGTTTGTCCATTAAAATTTATTGGATGGACAGAACTGTTATAACTACCAAAATATTCTTCATTTTGAGCCGAACAACCATTTGTACCAGTAATAATTGGATGAACAGAAGTTACTTTTACTGGTGTTGTAGTTGCTGGAATTAGTGCTAAGTTTTGATAATTATCAGAACTTCCTGCAACTTTTAATAAAAATGCAAAACCGTCAGAGTAACGACAAGGTGCTGTTCCTTGGTATTCTTCGGAGGCAAAAATATAATCAAAACTTATTTGGCTAGTTAATGGTGTAAAATCAAATTCTAGTGATGTTGCATTAAATGTTCCTGTAATTCCCAATGCTTGTTCTAAAGTTGCATCACCTTGCCATAAAATAGAACCTTCATCAATTAAATTGTCATTTGGTCCAGCAGTTCTGTTGGCTCTAGAAGTGCTTAAAACTATTCCGTTTGCAAATGGAAAATCTGTTCCAGAATAAGAAAAATAGCCATAGCTTTCTTGACCAGCACTAAAAGTGTCGCCATTTACTAAAAAATTTGAAACTGTTGCACATGGACTATTTACTAAAACATTTTCTACTAATTGTTGAGCGGTGTAAGTATCATCTACAGCAATATTTTGTGCTAAAATTTCAGTATTAGATAATAGTAGAAACAATAAAAATAAAATAATTTTTCGAATTTTCATAGCATCTGCAAAGATACTATAAATCTCGTTTTTTAATAATATAATAGGATAAGAAAATAAAAATAGCTGTCCATACTAAAACTATTAAAATAGAATACCAATGAACACTATAGTCTTTTAAGTTTTGTATTCCTACTTGAGTTCCTATTGACTTTATAATTGCTAATCTTGAAACAGGTTCTACAATTAAATTGCTCATAGATTCTAAAGGCAAAAATTGAGTGAAATTTCTAGCGGTATCACTTTTTGGAAAAACTCTAAAATTTAAAACACCAATTATTATTCCTTCAATAATATTCCATACAAATAAGAAACCTAAAGCAAAAGCTGATTTTTTTACTAATATTCCTAAAAATAAACAAAAAGAAAAGAAACCTAATAATTTAACAAAATAGCCCAAAAGGTATTCCATTTCAGAAAAAACAATGCTAGGTTCATTAAATGAAGAATAAATAAATCCTAAAATTAAAGAAACAAAAAACACAAATATTGCTGAGATTGCTGCAAATAAAGTTACGGTTAGAAATTTTGAAAGTATGAATTCTTTTTTACTCATACCATCAATTAAATTTTGTTTTAATGTTCCATAACTGTATTCGTTTGCCATCATTGATACAATTACAACTGCTAAAAATATTTTAAACCACGAAGCAAAATAAGTGTTAAAGTGCCAAATATATGGAAAATTGAAAATTCCTTGTTCGGCTGCATCAATATGAAATGGACCTAAATCAAATTTTATAGTTGCAATTAATGATAGGAAAGTTAATAAAATAAAATAAGTAGAAGTCAATACTTTACTTGCTTTATTTTTCCAAATTTTTTGTAATTCTATAGAGAGTAATCTTTTCATTGTTATGGTTTAAGGTTTTTTGAAGATTTTTTTTTTACTATTATTTTCCAGTCAATTGCAAAAATTGTTCTTCTAGCGAATGATTTCTTTTTACTAAATGAGTTAAATAAACTGCATTTTGAGCTAAATATTTATTGAGTTCACTAGGTTCAATATTAGTTTTTGATATAATTATAACTTTTCCATCTTCTTCTTTAATTTTATCAATATTTGGATATTTCTGAAGAATATTTATTAGAGATTTATTGTCGTTAGATTTTAATTCGATAATTCCATTTGTCGATGACATTCCGTCAACAGTTCCTGAATATAGAATTTCACCTTTTCTTAAAACCAACACATGCGAACACACTTTTTCTACTTCGTCTAGTAAATGTGATGCCAAAAGTATGGTTGTTCCTTGTGAAGCTATGAGCCGAATAATATCTCGAATTTGATGAATTCCTTGTGGATCTAAACCATTGGTTGGTTCATCAAGAATTAGTATTTCGGGATCATTTAATAATGCCGATGCAATTGCCAATCTTTGTTTCATTCCTAAAGAAAAGGTTCTAAAATTGCTGTCTTTTCTATCTGTCAATCCAACAATTTCTAGTTTTTCTTGAACTTTAGAATAATTTATTCCTTTAATTTTGCACACCAATTCAAGATTTTCCTTGGCAGTCATGTATGGATAAAAATTTGGTCGTTCAATGATTGCACCAACTTTTTTTAAAGCATCATGTGTTTTCAATTTGCCACCAAACCAACTATAATCGCCAGAGGTTTTATTTACAACATTAAGTACAATACCAAGAGTTGTTGATTTTCCTGAACCATTTGGACCAAGAATACCATAAACATTTCCTTTATGAATTTCGAGTGATACATTTTTTACAGCTTGAAGTTTGCCATAATTTTTGTTCAAGTTTTTTATTGATAAGATAGTTTCCACAAGATTTTGATTTTATATAATGTAAGACGTACAAGCAATGGTTTTGTTACTTTTTAATAAAAAATAGTTTTTAAACTAATTAAAAGGAACAATTGTAGGCATTCCAATTTGATAATCAGGAACCGATATATCATTGTTTTTAAAAGAGTTTGTTTTAAAAATATTATTTCCTTCATTGGGAACAGAAGGATAAAATGAAAACGATAATTGAAAACTATTAAAAACTAAATAATCGTTATTTATTAAAATACCTAAACCTATACTTGTATACATTTTTTTGTCAAAAAGTAAATTATTATCATTTCCTACCATTCCAATTGATACATTAAAAAATGGATTAAAGTGAAAACCTTTCCAATTTCCTGGAGAATAAGTTTGAGTTTGAAATGATGCTATCCATTTTTTTGTACCAATAAGTGAACTACTATTAAAACCACCTAATCCATTCGTTTCATTAATATTTAGTCTATCCTTGATGCTTTTATCTCTATGAGTACCAAAAACTACTGTTGGTTTTATAAATTGTCTAATTTTCCAGTTTCCAAAATGAAAAATATTTGTAAAATAATTAGATTCAATTCGCATAGTTGTTTCTTCACTAATTCCGTTATTGATAAAACTACCATATTCAATATTTGCTGCTAAATATCCAAAACTAAAGTAGTTTCCGTAAGCAAATCGAGCACCAAAATAAGCTCTTTTTCTATTGCTTTTGTCTTGAAAACCAGTTGTTAATGAGTAAACTTGACCAAGAGGAACATCTTCTATTGTGCCAAAATTGAATAGATATTTTTCTTCTGCAAATTTTCTAGTTGTTATTCCAATGCTTGTTAAATAAATTTTTTCTGAATTAAAAAATTGTGATTCATCAAAAACTATATTTGGTTTTTCGGAATAATTTATATTTTGAAACCTTAAAGTTGTAACAAAATTGGTTGTTCTATAATTTATAGATTTACCAGGAAATAGTTTAGATGCAAAACCAACCCAATAATTTTGAGTATCTAATTTAAATCTTTGTATTTGATAAACACCAAAGTTACTTGGCAAAGAATCTCTATAAAATCTATTTTCAAAAAAAACTCCACCAGCCCAATGTGTTAATGGAGAATAAAATATTCGTTCTATTTTTGCATTTTTTCTTGTATTATTATAAAAATCATTTTCATAATAAAAAGAAGTATTTATAAAACTATTAGATACATTATTGATAGTATATTTGATACTATTTCCTTTGGCTTTATCATCAAATCTTGTTGAAAAATTATTTTCTAATTCGTGACCAAGCCCCAAAAAATTCCTTTCAGTAATTTCAAAATTTGCTTTAGAACCAGATATTGATCCTGTTGGAATTAACGACCAAGAATCTAGAACTCGTATAGAAATATCAATAGAATCTTTACTATTTTCAATTTCAATAGGTTTGATAATTACGCTTCTAACATAGCGTTGTTTTCTTATAAGTCGTTCTGACTCTTTTACTAGTAATGAATCTAAAGGATTGTTTTTTTTGAATAATAAAAGATTTCTTATTGTAAAGTTTTTAGTTTTTAAATGTAAATGATTTCCAAATTTTTCAACTCCATTATCAGGAACATCATTTTTACTTAATATAGAATAACCAAATGGATCTAGAGTTTCGACTTCTATTTTTCTAATGATTTTTCCTTCATTTAAATCAAAGGAACGTTTTATTAAATCTGGATTTTTTTTATTTTTTAATGCAGCTTTAGCTTTTTTTGGTGTTCTAAACAATAATTTGTGAACAAATTTTGTAAATTTTCTTTTTTTAGAATAATCCTCAATATTTTGATAAACTTTGGTTGAATCTTTTTTTGCAGGCTTATCTTGTGCAGTAATTGTACTGCAAAAGCATATAAAAAGTAAAAAAAAAAGTAAATTTTTATTAAACATCTAAGTTTTATTTTGTTTGTGAAAGATACTATATTTCATTTAAATGCTATTATATCTTTTATGAATTATGTTTTAAAATTATTTCATAAAAAATCCTCAATTGAATTAACAATTGAGGATTAATATTTTATAAAAAAATAATATTAACTTTTTTGTTCTTTATTAAAATAAACAAGATAATAATACATTTGCTTTTCTTCGTCCCAACCTTTTTCTACATATTTTTCAGCACTTTCTGGATTTATAAAATCTAATTTTATTTGAATGTGAGTATCAAGATTTATAACGTTTTTTATTGATCTTCGAGCATCAGTAACAGCAGCATTTGCAATAGGAAAACTAGTTACATCTTCTATACTATATTTTTCACCTCTATCGGCTTTGTAACTTTTAAATTCAGGAATTAGGTCTGGGTTTTCCATGACATCATTCAAGAAAGCAGTTTCTTCAAATTCGTCATTTTTGGCAAAATGGTTTACTGCACGATTCATAAACATAACTTCTTGCTTTTTGTCTTCGGCAGGAAAAACTACTTCTTTGGCAAATTCTTGACAAAATTTTAAATACTTTTTTGTCATAAAATTTTCATCCTGAAAAGCATCTACAGATAAAAAATGTTCTAACCAATAACGAGCATCATACCTGTTACTATCTACAGTCAATATTTTATATCCTTCTTCTTTTTTATAATTAAAAATTAAACAACCTTTATCAAGCTTGTTCAAATTTATTCCTTCTTGAAGAATCATTTCTAAGTTATTGTTTTTTTCTTCAAATTGTAAAAAATCAGTTCGCAATTCACTTTTAAAAATTCCAACTGCATCAACAATGTTGTTATCTATTGAAACATTTGTTAAGTAAGTAATATAAACTTCACCATTCTTGATATGTGGATGATTGGATTGCTCAAAAAGATGTTTTGTAATTTCTTTTGAAATAGCATGAACATTACTAGGGTTTTCAAATACTTGTGATGCAAATTTAAACATTTCGTTATATTCTAAATCTACTTCATGTGCAAATTGATAATAATTTTCTTCTTTTTCACGAAATGATTTAAAGAAATATTCTTTCAATAACGGAACAATTTCATCGTTTAAACTATATGAGTTATCAGATAAATAAATAGATTCGTTTCGGCTTTTATTTCCAACTCTATGGATGGATAAATTTTCTATATGTGCGTTGAATAGGTTAATCATTTTGTGATTTTTTTTAGAATAAAGAAAATAGAATAAAGAACATAGAAAGTTCTTGATATTGCTGCAAATCTCTATTATTATTATGAAGTCTTTTTTCTTTTCTCTATTTTCTTTTCTCTAAGCTAATTCCAATTTTCTTCAAATCCATAATCCTCAAAGCTGTCATCGGTACCAAAAGCATCCAAATCATCTTCGTCTAAATCATCTTCAAATTCGTTATAGTTTTCTTCTTCTTCCAAATCGGCTTGAAAATGTTTTTCCATAGCTTCGGCAGGCATTTCTCCGTGAGAAAACAGTAAACTAGGGTAAATTACACCAGTTTCTAAAGTTTCTTCAACAGCAGCAAGTTCTACAAGAAATGTCCACATATTGATAAAATCATAAACATAAATTATTTTAGTGTTTTCTGTATCAAGAATATCAATTAATTGATAATCGCTCATGATTTTATTTTCTCCAGGAATATCTCCAGCATCAAACATTGGAATTTCATCTTCTTGATTCCAAGTATCATCGCAAGTATAAAATGAAGCAACTTCTAAACCATCAAATCCAAATGCATTAACAATTGCATTGTGTAAATCTTCTAAAGTGTCGTTTTCCAAGATAGCAATATCTCTAAATATGTCTTCTTCTGCATCGAGAATTACTCTAAATTTATAAACCATAATCTAAATTTTAATAAAGCGTCAAAGGTAAAATTTAATTTTAGATTTTAATTTTAGATTTTAGATTTGTTAATAAGATTTTTAATCATTTTTTCAGTTCATCCTTAAAAAATGACAATTCAGTAAAAACAAATTTTAATTTGAAAAATAGTGTAATAATTTTACTTCATCAAAAACAAACTGTTATGAAAGCTTTAATTGCATTTTTATTATTATTACAATCTATTTTTGGATTTTCTCAAACTAAAATTTCAGGAAAAGTTATCAATGAAAAAAACATTCCAGTAATTGGAGCAAATGTTTTTATTGAAGGAACTTATGATGGTTCTACTTCAAATGACAAAGGCGAATTTACTTTTACAACCACCGAAAAAGGAAGTAAAGTTTTAATTATTAGTTTTCTTTCTTACGAAACAATAAAAGCAGTAATTGATATAGAAAGTTATCAATCTAAAGCATTTAAAATTAAAGAAAGTATAAACACACTCGATGTTGTTGTTATAAATGCAGGAACTTTTGACGCAAGTGATAAAGCCAAAGTTACCGTTTTAAAACCATTAGATATAGTAACAACTGCTGGTTCTAATGGCGATATTGTTGCTGCATTGCAAACTTTGCCAGGAACTCAAACTGTTGGCGAAAGTGGACGATTGTATGTTCGTGGTGGAGAATCTGATGAAGTGCAAACTTATATAGACGGAATTAGAGTAGCGCAACCTTATGGTTCTTCAACCCAAAATTTGCCAACTCGAGGACGATTTTCTCCGTTTTTATTTAGCGGAATGTCTTTTTCTACTGGAGGATATTCTGCCGAATATGGCGAAGCACTTTCTAGCGTACTTTTATTAAAAACTACAGACGAAACTACAGAAGAGAAAACAGATATCTCCTTAATGACAGTTGGATTGGGATTTGCAAATACTCAAAAATGGAATAAAAGTTCTCTAACAGTAAACACAGCTTACATAGATTTATCGCCATATCAATTGCTAATTCCTCAAAATGTAGATTGGAACAAACCATTTCAATCATTATCTGGAGAAACCGTTTATCGTTATAAAACAAATCGTGGATTGATAAAAGTTTATGCAGCATTTGACGCATCAAGATTTGATTTAAACCAAGAAAGCATAAATTCTATTGCTAAAACAAGAGTAGATTTAAAAAACAATAATTTTTATTTTAACACATCATATAAAGGAAGTTTTGGTACCAATTGGCAATTAACATCTGGTTTGAGTTACGGAATTGGAAACAACAAAATTGGTTTAGATTCTGACAAAGTAAACAATTCAGAACATGCATCTCACTTGAAATTGAAATTAAGAAAAACAATTAACGACAAAATTAAATTGTCTTTTGGAGCCGATTATTTTAATACAAAATTTAATGAAAACTTCAATTCAACATTCATTAGTGGATATAATTCGAATATTATTGCAGCATTTGCAGAAGCAGATATTTTCTTTTCTAAAAAATTAGCAATAAAAACCGGATTTAGAGTTTTTAATAATAATTTGTTAAACGAAACTGCAATTTCTCCAAGAGCATCAATTGCTTATAAAGTTAGTAAATCTAGTCAGTTTTCTTTTGGTTATGGCGAGTTTGAACAAGCACCAAAAGCCGATTATTTAAAGTATAATTCTAATTTTATAAACGAAAAGGCATCACATTATATTTTAAATTATCAATACAATAAAGATAAACGAACATTTAGAAGTGAAATTTATTTAAAAAATTATAAAGATTTAGTAAAATATGATACAGAAACTTCAATGTTTAATAGCAATTATAATAACAATGGATTTGGATATGCTAAAGGTTTAGACATTTTTTGGAGAGATGGAAAATCATTTAAGAATATAGAATATTGGGTTTCCTATTCATACATCGATACAAAACGTGATTACAAAAATTATTCAAGCAATGTTACACCCAGTTTTGTAGCAAAAAACAACCTTTCGATTGTAACTAAATATTGGATAAGTGATTGGAAATCTCAAATTGGATTCGCACATTCGTTCAATTCAGGAAGACCTTATGATAATCCTAATGAAATGGTTTTTATGAATTCTAAAACTAAGATGTATAACAATTTAAGTTTCAATTGGGCTTATTTATTATCACCACAAAAAATTATATATTTTTCTGTAAATAATATTCTTGGTACACAAAATGTTTTTGGATATGAATATGCTAATTCGCCAGACACAAATAATGTTTTTCAAAGAAAGGAAATTACACCAACCGC
Source organism: Flavobacterium sp. (assembly GCF_043773265.1). Lineage (GTDB taxonomy): Bacteria > Bacteroidota > Bacteroidia > Flavobacteriales > Flavobacteriaceae > Flavobacterium. The sequence goes on from NZ_JAYVFH010000015.1 coordinate 17,602, forward strand.
CGATAGATTTTTCTTTGTAGGTTTCTTTTGGACAATTAGTGATAACAAAAAAGACAATCAGTTAAAGAATTTGTAATTGTACTAGAATAAAATAATAAATCTAATTGTTACATTTCATCCATAAAAATTTACAATTCAGTAAGTAAAAGTTTTGTAGCAATTTTTATCAAACTAAATTTACATCAGAATTAAAATAGAAAACTAAATAAAATAATAAAAAAATATTAATTTAAAATTTAAAAATCATGAAATCAAATATTCGCGAAAACCAAAAACCAATTAAAATTATGAATACTAAAATTATCACAACATTCGTATTATTAGTAGCAACAGTTTTATCTGTAAATGCACAACAATTTGAACAAGGAATGGGAAAAGCATTAGCTACTTGGAAAGAAGGAAACGCTACAGAAGCATCAGCTTTATTTGAAAGAATAGCAGCAGCCGAAAAAACAAATTGGTTACCAAATTATTATGTAGCTTTAGTAAATACTACTGAAGCTTTTAATCCATCAAACAGTAAAAATGCTTCGGCTTTAATCAACAAAGCACAAACAGCATTAGATTCTGCAACCTTATTAACACAAAACAATCCAGAAATTTTTATTATGCAAGCCATGATAAATACAGCTTGGATAGTTCAAGATCCAATGACAAACGGAATGAAACTTTCGGCTCCAACAATTGAACTATATGAAAAAGCTTTAGCATTAGCTCCAGAAAACCCAAGAGCAGTTTTCGGTAAAGCAGATTTTGAAATTGGTGGAGCCCAATATTGGGGAACAGATACCAAACCAATGTGTGAACAAGTTGCAAAATCTATTGAATTATTTGCTAAATTTAAACCAGAAACACCATTTCATCCAAGTTGGGGTTTAAATAGAGCTCAAGAAACATTAAAAACCTGCGGAAAATAATTTTGTTTTAAATTAAAAAACAAGAAAAAATGAATAGACTTATAAAAGAATTACCAAGAGCTATTTTTATTTCAATATCAATTTTTATTGTATTGTTGATAATAAGAATGATGACAGGAGTTAAAATTGAATTAAATAATGGTTTGTTAATTAATTTTGGATATTCAATGCTCTATGGTCTTTCTTTATATTATGCTAATGCATTAGTATTTATATATTTAGATAAAATTTTTAAAACAGAACGATTTACTCAAAAGAGAATATTAATTGGTTTTTTATCTTCATTTTTTATTTCTGTTTTTGTAATTTTCTTATTAAGAATTTTTGAAGATGTGATTATTGAGAATAAAACTTTAATAGAATTTTTAAGTAAAGAAACTATGGCTAACTATGTAGTTTCCATTCTTATAACATTTTTTGTAACGATATCTTTTCATGCTTTTTATTTCTATAAAGCTTACAATGAAAACAAAGTAAAAGAACAAAAGATAATTGCTGGAACAGCAAATGCTAAATTTGAAAGTTTAAAAAATCAAATCGATCCACATTTTCTTTTTAATAGTTTAAATGTGTTGAGTTCATTAATAGAGGAAAATCCCGAGAATGCTCAAAAATTCACCACTTCCTTATCTAAAATTTACAGATATGTTCTTGAACAAAAAGATAAAGAATTGGTTAGCGTTCAAGAAGAATTGAATTTTGCAAAAACGTATATGAATTTATTAAAAATGCGGTTTGAAAACAGTATAAGCTTCGAATTACCTGAAAATTATGATAATACAGAAGCAAAAGTAGTTCCACTTTCGTTACAATTATTATTAGAAAATACCATTAAACACAACGTTGTAAGCGAACAAAAACCATTGCAAATTAAAATTTTTGTAAAAGACAATTTTCTAGTTGTAGAAAACAATTTTCAAAAGAAAGAAGTTTTGCAAAATAGAAGAGGAGTTGGTTTACAAAATATAGTAGAACGATATAAATTATTATCAGAAAGAAAAGTTTTAATAGAAGAAAAGGAATCTTATTTTAGAGTATTGATTCCAATTTTAACCAAACAAGTTGCATTTATGGAAACTAAAAATGTTTACAATGAAAATAGGGCTTTTGTGAGAGCAAAAGAACGTGTAGAAAAACTAAAAGGTTTTTATGGAAATTTAATTTCCTACTGTTTTGTAATACCAATTTTAATAATAATAAATCTTAATTCGTCTAGCTTTCAATGGTTTTGGTTTCCTATGTTGGGTTGGGGAATGGGTGTTGCTTTTCATGCTTTAGAAACTTTTGGATACGGAAAATCTTGGGAAGAAAAGAAGATTCAAGAAATCATAAATAAAGAAAATAATGTAACCAATAAATGGAGTTAATTATGGAAACAATAAATAAATCTAACGACGAAATTCGTTACAGTGAAGCACTAAAACGAGTAAAAAAAATAAAAGGATTTTACACACATTTAATTGTTTATTTGGTAATAAATATAATGATTGTAATTGTAAATATTCAAAACCTAAATGATGGTGAAAGCTATTTTAAATTAGAAAATTTTATGACAGCTTTCTTTTGGGGAATTGGTTTAATTGCACATGCACTTTCTACTTTTGTGCCAGGAATGATTTTTGGTAAAAATTGGGAAGAGAAAAAAATTAATGAAATGATGGAAAAAGAGAAAAATAATAAATGGGAATAATTATAAATTAATACTATTTTTAAAACATGGAATTACTTTTTAAAATTTTACTTTTTGTTCATGTTTTTGCAGGAGCAATTGGCTTAGTAACTGGCACACTAAATATTATAAGAAAAAAAGGAGATAAAAAGCATAAATTAATTGGAAAATTTTTCTTTTTTAGTATGATAATAAATGGAGTTTTCGGAATGATTATGACCATAATTCATCCAAATTTATTTTTGTTTATAATTGGAATTTTTACAGTTTATATGGTTGCAACAGGTCAACGTTATTTATCTTTAAAAGGAGTTTCAAAAGGTCAAAAAGTTCTAAAAATAGATTGGTTTTTAAGTTTTACAATGTTATTCTTCGGAATTGGATTTATAATTTATAGTATTCTTTTATTTTTAAAATCTAATACTTTTGGCTTTGTTTTACTAACATTTGGATTAATAAGTGTATTGATGGTTTTATCAGATTTTAAAAATTATAAAGGAAAAAGTAAAGATAAAAATGTTTGGTTATTAGTTCATATTCAAAGAATGACAGGAGCATTTATAGCTGCTACAACTGCTTTTCTTGTTGTAAACAATACTTATTTGCCACCAGTAATTGCTTGGCTTTTACCTTCAGTTTTAATAGTTCCTTTAATCTTTATTTGGTCTAAAAAACATAAAATTGCAAAATGAATATAATTATTATAGAAGACGAAAAACCTGCTGCACGATTATTGCAACGTAAACTCGAAAAATTAAATATAAATGTTGAGGTAATGCTTCATTCTGTAGAAGAATCTATCAACTGGTTTTCTACTAATATTCATCCAGATTTAATTTTTCTAGACATTCAATTATCTGATGGATTATCATTTGAGATTTTCGAAAAAATAAACATTAAAAGTGCTGTAATTTTTACAACTGCCTATGATGAATATGCTTTGCAAGCTTTTAAACTAAACAGCATTGATTATTTATTAAAACCAATTGACGAAGAAGAATTGCAAGTTGCTGTTTCAAAATTCAAAGAACGTTTACCAAAGAAAGAAACCATTCAACTAGATATAGATCAAATAAAAAAAATGTTTGCCAATCCTACAGAAACGCATTTTAAAAAACGTTTTACAATAAAATTGGGGCAACAATTAAAAATGATAAATATTGAAGATGTAGAATGTTTTTATAGCGAAAATAAAGGAACATATTTACATACTTTTGAAAACAGAAACTACTTGTTAGACAATACATTAGAGCAATTGGAAGCAGAATTAGATCCAAAAGATTTTTACAGAGTTTCTAGAAAATTTATTATACCAATGAAATCAATTAAAGAAATTCAAATGCATTCTAATTCTCGTTTAAAAGTTGTATTACCATCCTATAAAGAAGATGATGTAATTGTTTCAAGAGAAAAAGTTACCGATTTTAAAACTTGGTTGGGATAAAAAAAACCATCAAACGATTTATATTTTGATGGTTTTTTTTCATTTTTTTTGAATTTGTTATTCAAATAATGATTTAATTTCTTTTTCGGTTTTACCCAATTTTTCTTGCAATTTACCCCACATTTCTTGCTCTTTTCCTTCTTAAAACATCAAATCATCGTCAGTTAATTCTGCAAATTTTTGTTTCATTTTTCCTTTTAGCTGTTCCCAGTTTCCCTTAATTTCAGTTGAATTTGGCATGACTTTAAAATTAAATTAATAATGTATTTTATTTTAATTCAAATTTCGTGAATTAGAAGAAACAATAGTTTTAAAATTTAGATAAAAAATTACATAATTAAACGATAAATTGTTTTCTAATACCAATTATAATAATTATCAAAGCTGTATAAATTATAAAAAATGGAATTATAAATTCGATATATCCCAAAGGCAACATAATAGCAATTATTAACAATTGAAATACTAGGCCATATACTGAAAGCAGTGTCATAAACCAGTTTGGAAATGTTTTTACTTTATAGGCATCTTGATCTAAAAAGTGAATTATTTTATCAAAAATCCCATAAACTAATTTATAAATTTTAAACAAAATATTGACTAATTTTTGATTTTCACCATGTAATGCTTTTGGAGTTTTATATTCAAAAATTTTACTTGTTGAATCTCCACCAACTGATTTATTTCTTAGAATTACATAGTAATAATTATAAAGCGTTCCTTGCAATTGAAGTCCAACAAATGCTAATAATGTCATCCAAATTGTAGTTTTAGAAACATACCAAATTGCCAATAAAAACAATAAATTCAGAATAATATCAAATATACTATCTAAATATCTTCCAGAATAAGAAGGTTTGTTTTTTAATCTAGCCAATTCGCCATCGGCAGCATCAATTCCAGATTTTAAAATAATAAAAAATCCGGCTAATAAATAGTGAGTATTTAAGATGAAATAAATTGCTATCAAACCAGAAATTCCAAAAAGCAACGTAACATGAATAGGAGTGAAGCGTGTGTTTTTTAAAGAATTAGCAAGAATTTTTCCAAAAGGTCTTCCATAATCCGATAAGTCAAGAAATTTATCTTGAGCAGCAAGTTTTGACATTTAAAGTTAGTGAGTGTAACTGCGACAATATAGTCTGATGGCAAATATAGTTATAATTGTGTTTTTTTACTTTTAGATTCTAAAATCATATAAAATTGAAATCCAAATAACAATGTTGCTATTACAATATGAATTGTTTGTGTTCCAAAAGGAAAATCTAAATAATACATTGAAATTCCAGATATAATTTCAAGAATTAATAAAATCAACACCCAATTCATTTTATTGAAACCTAAATTTAGTTTTCTATTTCTTAAATAAAGATAAATAATTGTTAGAAAAACTACAATCGAAAAACTGCGATGAATATAAAATGATACACTTGGGTTTTGAAGCCATAAAATTTTAGGCAATCCAGTTTCTGAAATAGTATCAACATATTCTCGAACTGTAGTTCCCAAAATTATTTGAATGATGGTGAATATTAATGCAAAAATTAATATTAAATTAAATTTATTATCATAAATCATTATTTTTTTAATCTTTCTAGCAGAATAAATTAGAATTAACTGAAATGCTACAATTATTAATGCAACAAGCATGTGAGTTGTAATCTTAAATGGATTTAATACAGAATCAACTACTGTTTTTCCTAACCAAGCTTGAAAACCCATTAAAACACAAATTAAAAAAGCTAGAATTAGAAGTTTTTTATTTTCTTTCCAAAACCAAAAAGAGATAATAAATGTTATAAAACAAGCTATTCCGGCAAGTGCTCCAAACAATCTATTTATATATTCAACCCAAGTATGAAACGGATTGAAAACTGCATAATCATGTTTTGTATATTTCTCCCAATTAATTATTTCGAAGTTTTTGGATGCAATAAAATCTTTTTTTGCTACAAGCAAAGTTTTATCTTTTATAATTACTTGTCCTTTGTTATACTCTTTTCCAACAGCAAATAATAATTCTTTTTCTTGTGTTGGCGGAATATAATATCCAAAACATTTTGGCCAATCTGGACAACCCATTCCAGAACCAGTCATTCTAACTAAAGCTCCTGCAATTATTACTAAATAGACCAAAACTAAAGATGTTTTTGCAGATTTTGTAAAGTATTTTTTCATTTTTAAACGTCTAATCCTATTTATTTTTTGTAAAATTAAGTATAAAATTAAGATATACAGAATAACATTTGTTAATGATTTATTTATTTTCTTGTCAAGTTGTCAAATAAAATTTATATTTGTTGTAATAAAAGATTAAAGTTATGAAAACGATGACAGTTGGCGAATTTAAAACTCATTTTTCTGAGGTAATTGAACAAGTTAAAAAAGGTGAAGAAATTGCAGTTACGTATGGTAAGAAAAAAGAAATTATTGGATATTTTAAACCCAAAGTGAAAGCTTTAAAACTAGAAAGAAGTGTTGGATTGTTTGATAAAATGGAAGGATATTACATGGCTGAAAATTTTTGTGAAACAACTGAAGATGAGTTTCCAATAAACGATTTACCAATATGAGTAATTTTTTATTAGACACACATGTAGTTTTGTGGTTGTTATTTGATGTTGATAAAATTCCAAATTCAACTTTGCAGAAAATTAAAAATTTAGATAACGAAATTTATATTAGCGCTGTAAGTTTTTGGGAAATTTCTATAAAATATTCTTTAAATAAGCTTGATTTAAATAAATTAAATGTTTCAGAACTACCACAAATATTTAAAGAACAAGGTTATAAATCATTGCCATTAAATGTTGATGATACAGCTTCTTTTTGGGAATTGAAATTAGTTTATCATAAAGATCTTTTTGATAGAATTTTAATTTGGCAAGCCATAAAAAATAATTTTACATTAATTTCTAATGATGTAAATATGAGTCCATACAGAACTGAAGGTTTGCAATTATTATGGTAATTATTGCTGAATTTTCAATCCCATTTTTTCGGCACGTTTCACTACTAAATCATATGCAGCTTGATAATCGTTAGGAATTTTTCCATCAAGAATTGCTTCTTTTACAGCTTCTTTTAAAACTCCAATTTCTCTTGATGGTTTTAAATTAAATAATTCCATAATTTGTTCTCCGGTAATTGGAGGTTGAAAATTTCTAACATGATCGCGTTCTTCAACTTCAATAATTTTCTTGCGAACAATATCAAAATTATCATGGTATTTTTTAAATTTTTTAGGATTTTTAGTAGTAATATCGGCTTCGCAAAGTGTCATTAAATTATCAACATCTTCTCCTGCATCAAAAATCAATCTTCGAACAGCCGAATCAGTAACAACATCTTCTGCCAAAATTATTGGTCTAGAACTCATTGTAACCATTTTTTGCACAAATTTCATTTTGTTATTCAATGGCATGTGCAAACGTTCAAAGATTTTTTTTGCCATTTTTCCGCCAAGAAATTCGTGTCCGTGAAATGTCCAACCTTGTTTATTATTGAATTTTTTGGTTGGTGCTTTTCCAATGTCGTGCAATAATGCTGACCATCGCAACCATACATCATCGGTTGTCGGACAAATATTATCTACAACTTCTAGAGTATGATAAAAATTATTTTTATGTGTATGACCTTCAATTTCTTCAACATTATTTAAAGCAGTTAATTCTGGTAAAATAATATCTAAAAGTCCAGTTTTGTATAAAAGTAAAAATCCAATAGAAGGTTTTTCGGTTAATAAAATTTTATTTAATTCTTCTACAATTCGTTCTCCAGAAATTATTTTAATTCGATGAGCATTTTTTGTAATTGAGTTTAATGAATTTTCTTCAATTGTAAACTTTAATTGTGCAGCAAATCGAATACCTCGTAACATTCGTAAAGGATCATCAGAATAAGTAATGTCAGGATTTAATGGTGTTTTTATTATTTTATTTTTCAAATCTGTAAAACCATCAAATGGATCAACCAATTCACCATAATTTTTTTCATTTAATGAAAAAGCCATTGCATTTATAGTAAAATCTCTTCGATTTTGATCGTCTTCAAGCGTTCCGTTCTCTACAATAGGGTTTCTACTTTCTTTATTGTAGGATTCCTTTCTTGCTCCAACAAATTCAATATCAATATCTTGAAACCTTAACATTGCTGTGCCATAAGTTTTAAATACTTGAACTTTAGGTTTTTTAGGAAGCAGTAAAGAAACTTTTTGCGCCAATTCAATTCCAGAACCAACGGCAACAATATCTATGTCTTTTTTAGATTCTTTTTCTAATATAAAATCGCGAACAAAGCCACCAATAACATAACTTTCAACGTTAAGTTCTTGACTTGCTTGTGCAATTATTTTAAATATTGGATTGTTTAATGCTTTATTGTAATTCATTTATTTTCTTAAAACTTTAACCTGAGAATCATTAGTCAATTTAATAATTGTAGATGGTTTTCCAGCAATTCTTTCGCGATGCAAATTTACAACATAGTCAACACCTTTCACAATTTCGGGATTAATATCTTTAAAAGCAATAGGAGTTGGTTGACCAGAAATATTTGCAGATGTAGAAACCAACGGTTTTTTCATTCGTTCTAATAGTTTAAAACAAAAAGGTTCTTTTACAACTCTAATTCCAAGTGATTTATCTGCAGCAATTAAATTAGCAGCAACATTTCTTGGATTATCAAGAATTAATGTAGTAGGATTTTCTGATAAATCCATAATTTGCCAAGCTACTTCTGGAATGTCTTTAAAAACATTATACATCATTTTTTCGCCATTCATAAGCACAATCATACTTTGAGTTTCGGCACGTTTTTTTAAGGCATAAATTTTTGCAACTGCCTCAACATTAGTAGCATCGCAGCCAATTCCCCATACGGTATCTGTTGGATATAGAATTATTCCTCCGTTTAGAATTACTTCAAATGCTTTTTGAATTTCTTGATTTATATCTTGCATTTCTTTATTTTCTATTTAAATTTTAATGATTCGCCCATTGGTGCGCCACGATAAATTAATGAAAAAAGTGGTCTGTTTTTAGATTTAATTATACTGCTTAATCCATATTTTATAAGTAAAAAAATTCTAACTATAAAATATCCAAAATTACCATAATGTTTTTTCATAATGTATAATAATGAAATTTTTAGTTCTTTTTTTATAGCAATAGATTTTTGAGTACTAACTCCGTGAAAATGAATAAATTCGGCTTCAGGTATTAAATAAGCAAATTTGTTAATTTTATTTAATCTCAAACACAAATCGGTTTCCTCATAATATAAAAAAATGTTTAAATCAAATCCGTCAATTTTATCAAAATCTTCTTTTCTAACAAACATAAAACTTCCTGGAACAAAATTTACTTGCACAGGATTGGTATATTTTTTCTTTCTTTTTGGATATTTTTTTGGGTTAATTAATTCTAAAAAACCTCTTCCTAAAATTTCTCTAGTTGGTGATGCAAAATGATCTAATGATATTAAAAAATCGCCATTTTCTTTATATGCTTGTGCACCAGCAATTCCAATTGTTGGATTTATGTCTAAATTATCTTTTAAAATTGTTAAACAATCATTTAATAACAGTGTGTCATTGTTTAAAAACGCCAAGTACTTAGCATTTGCAAATTGATGGCCATACATATTTCCGCCACCAAAACCAGAATTTACTGTGTTTCTATGCAATTGTAAATTAGGAAAATTTGAACTATCACAAAACGATTTTAATTGATTATAATCTTCAACCTTTGAACAATTATCAGTAATTATTATTTGAAAATTAGTAGCTTTTGAAGTTTTTTCATAAATGGTTTTTATACAATTTATACTGTGCAAACTTGAATTGTAATTGATTAAAATAACTGCTATATCAAACATTTTATAAGTATTGATTAATTCCATTTTCAATAAAAGTCAACTTTTTTTCTTTGGTTAAACGTTCTATTTCATTGTTAATTTCTATATGATTTTTATCTTGTTCTTTATGATAAATGTGATATACAATTCCTGCAAATTTCAATCTTTTTCCTTTAATTCCAATGTTGTGCAAACGTTCTATCATTTCAGAATCATCAATTCCCCAACCAACTAAACTTTCATTAAAACCATTTATTTTTATAAAATCTGACTTCCAAAAAGACATATTACAACCTCTAAGTTTTGAAGAACGTGTAGCAACAATTTCAGTAAATTTCATCATAAAAGGAAGTCGAATTGTTCGAGCTCGTTTTTTTATTCCAGATGAAAAAAGGTTAAAATGAATTATTTTTTTAGAAAAAATTGTAGAAAGTATTGATTCTTTAATGTTTACACGTGAACCATAAAGATAATATCCTTTTTGAGCAAAATTTAAATGATCTTCTACAAAATGTTTGTTCATAATTATATCACCATCAATTTCTATAATATATTCATAGTTAGACTTTGCAATGGCTTGATTCATTATTTTTGGTTTTCTGTTTTTTAAGTCTTCGTGCCAAATATGAATCAATGGAATTGGAAAATTTTTTTGAAATTTTTCTATTAATATTTTAGTGTCATTTTTAGAACCATCATCAGCAATTATAACTTCATTTGGTAAAACAGTTTGGTTTAAAACGCTCAGTAATAACAATTCTAAAGCTTCATTCCAATTGTAAGTTGGCGTAATAAGTGAGCATTTAATATCGACTTTCATAGTTGTTTTTTGACTCTTGCAAGTTACTATTTTTTTATATATTTGTGAAAAATAATATATGGTATACGATTGTTTTATTTTTTTCAATGAATTAGATTTATTGGAGATTCGGCTAAATGAACTTAACGATGTGGTTGACAAGTTTGTACTTGTAGAAGCTGATAGAACTTTTCAAAATTCACCAAAACCTTTTATATTTGAAGAAAACAAACAAAGATTTTCTAAATTCTTAGATAAAATCATTCATATAAAGCTTACTAGATATCCATTATTTATTCCTGTTATTAATCCTTTTTCTGCTTGGAAACTTGAATATTTTCAAAGAAATTCGGTTGTAAAAGGTTTAAAAAATTGCAAGCCAGATGATATTATTATGATTTCTGATGTAGATGAAATTCCGAACACTAATGTATTAAAAAAACAATTAGAAAAAGGAATTGATAAAGTTTATGGTTTAAAAATGGATATGTATATGTATTTTTTAAATAATAAATTGGTTTTTGATGGTGGAAGCAATATGACTAAAGAAGAATCTAAAACCGGAATTTGGCATTGCACAGCATTATTACCCTATAAACTTTTAGACAAAAAACCACAAAGATTTAGATTTAGACGAATTATTATGCGAACTAAGCGTAGAGGTGAAGTTTATAAAATAATTCCAAATGCAGGTTGGCACTTTACTTATCTTGGTGGTGTAAAAAAAATTATCGAAAAGCTTGAAGCATTTTCACATACAGAATTTAATTTAAAACAATATAAAGACGAAGCTGCAATACTTGAAAACATTAAATCTGGTAAAGATTTATTTGGTAGGAATATGGAATTTGAAGTTCAAAAAAACAATTTAGATTTTCCAAAATATTTACAAACTAATGAAGGTAAAGAAAAGTTTAAAGAATATTTTGTGGATATAAATGAGAACTAATTGTTATGAAATTTGAATTATATAAAGCATTAAATACTAATGAAACAGAAGTTTTCAATTGTATCAAGAATTTTGAAACTTCAGGAAAATTATTTGCAGATGGAAAGCGTAATAAAATAAAATTATTTACTCTAGATGATTCTACAATAAATATTAAATCGTTCAAAATTCCAAATCTTTTAAATCAAGTAATATATAAGTATTTTAGAAATTCTAAAGCCAAACGTTCATTTGAATATGCTACAATTTTAAAAGAAAAAAATATAGGAACTCCGCAACCCATTGCTTTTTTAGAAAACTATAATTTAATTGGTTTAACTTCAAGTTATTATGTTAGTGAACATTTAGTTGTTGAACTAACATTTAAAGAATTAGTTGAAGTTCCTGATTATCCTGAAAATGAAATTATCTTGCGTCAGTTTACTCAATTTTGTTTCAATTTGCACGAAAAAGGAATAGAATTTCTTGACCATTCGCCAGGAAACACCTTGATTAAAAAAGTTGAAAATTCTAAATATAATTTCTTTTTAGTTGATTTAAACAGAATGAAATTTCACAGCGAAATGAATTTTGAAACTAGAATGAAAAACCTGTGCAGATTAACTCCAAAGAAAGAAATGATTGCCATAATGAGTGAAGAATATGCCAATCTTTATAGTAAAGAATATCAAGAAGTATTTGATAAAATGTGGCAATACACAAGCGAATTTCAGTATAAATTTTTTAGAAAAAAACGATTAAAGTCTAAATTAAAATTTTGAAAACAGAATCAAATCCAATTAAAGCATCAATAATAATGAGCACTTACAATGCCGAAGAATGGCTTGAAAAAGTTATTTTTGGGTTTAGTGTTCAAGACGAACAACAATTTGAAATAATAATTGCCGATGATGGTTCTACTGATAAAACTCGAATTTTAATAGAAAAATTAAGACAGCTTATTACTCAACCTATTATTCATGTTTGGCACGAAGACAAAGGTTTTCAAAAAACATTGATTCTAAATAAAGCAATTTTAGCAACTTCATCAAATTATTTAATTTTTACTGACGGCGATTGTATTCCAAGAAAAGATTTTGTGTCAACACATTTAAAATTTAAAGAAAAAGGATGCTTTTTATCTGGTGGATATTTTAAATTGTCAATGACTATTTCTCAATTAATTTCGAATCAAGATATAATTAATCAAAACTGTTTTTCTAAAAAATGGTTAGTAAAAAACGGATTAAAAAAATCTATTAAAAATATAAAATTAACATCTAATGGATTTTTAGCCAAGGTTTTAAATTTTATAACACCAACAAATGCAAGCTGGAACGGTCATAATTCATCTGCTTTTAAAGAAGATATTTTAGCAATAAATGGTTTTAATAATTCAATGCAATATGGTGGCGAAGATAGAGAATTTGGTGAACGTTTAATTAATTTAGGATTAAAATCAAAGCAAATTAGATACAATGCAATATGTGTTCACCTTGATCATAAACGTGGATATGTAAATCAAGAAGCGCTTAGCAAAAACTTAGAAATAAGAAAAAATACACGTCAAAATAAAACTATAAAAACACCTAACGGTTTAGATTTTTATTCTTGAAATAAAAGAATTTAGTTTTTCTAAAAACAAATTTGGATTTAATTTTTCATATAATTTTAAAGCATCTTTTTTAAACTTTTTTGGATGTTTACCATTGTATATTTCAGGAAAATAATCTTCTAGATGAACAGCAACATGATTTTTATCATCATTTTTTATATTCCAAGATGATTTATTTATCCAAGGAGAAAAAATTGTAAACGTATTAATATTTAATGCTTTAGACATATTAACTGCTCCACCTTCATTACCAATTAAAGCATCACATTGAGACAAAACTGCTAAAAAACTACGTAAACTTTTAGTATAAAAATCAATACTAATTTTCTTTTGGGTTTCTGGTTTACAAATGTTATAAATTGCTCTTGCTTCAGCTTCTTGATTGGGCATAAAATTAAAAAGTAATTGCACTTCTTGCATTTGCTCTACAATATTGTCAAGAATTTGGGACATATATTTCGCAGGAAAACTTTTATTATAATCGCTACCAAGAACACTAATCATTATCATTGGAATTGCAGAATTAAAACTTTTAGAAATACTTTTTTTGGCAATTTCAATTTCATCAAGCGTGAGATAAATTTTAGGAAATAGTTCTTTGTCAATGTCTTTGCTTAAAACATTTGCCAATTGTAATCTGTGGTAAATAGCTTCACCATCAACATTTTTTTTAGGAATAACAGTATCTGAATATAAAAAAGAAGTATACCATTTTTTAAAACCAATTCTAATTTTTGCACCACTAAAATAACTTGGAATACTACTTTGCCATTTGCCATAAGCATCAATAACAGCATCATATTTTTCTTTTTTTAAAACCAATCCATATTCAATTAATTTTCTAAAACCTTTGTTTTTTTTAGCTTCAAATAAAATAATTTTATCAATAAACTTATTGTTTTCAATTACAGGCAACGTATTGGGTTGAATCATATAATGAATTTCCCAATCGTTGTGTTGCTTTTTCAAAGCTTCACAAATAACAGTACTGGCAAGCACATCGCCAATCATTTTATTCTGAATTACCAGTACTTTCATTTATTATTTTATATTTTTTAAATAAAATTTTTAAACTGCAACATCATATTCTCTAAGTGCATCGTTCAAAGAAGTTTTTAAATCTGTACTTGGCTTTCTTTGTCCAATAATCAAAGCACAAGGTACTTGAAAATCTCCTGCAGCAAACTTTTTAGTATAACTTCCCGGAATTACAACACTTCTTGCAGGTACAAATCTTTTATATTCAATAGGTTCATTACCAGTAACATCAATAATTTTTGTAGAAGCAGTAAGGCAAACATTGGCACCAAGAACAGCTTCTTTTTCAACTCTAACACCTTCAACAACAATACATCTAGAACCAATAAAAGCACCATCTTCAATAATAACTGGCGCAGCTTGCAACGGTTCAAGAACTCCACCAATACCAACTCCACCACTTAGATGAACATTTTTACCAATTTGAGCGCAGCTTCCAACAGTTGCCCATGTATCTACCATCGTTCCTTCATCTACATAAGCACCAATATTTACATAACTTGGCATTAAAATTACACCTTTACTAATATAGGCACCATATCTTGCAACTGCTGGTGGCACAACACGAATTCCTTTTTCGGCATAACCAGTTTTCAATAACATTTTATCATGATATTCAAAAATTCCACTTTCCCAAGTTTCCATTTTTTGAATAGGAAAATACATTACCACTGCTTTTTTAACCCATTCATTCACTTGCCAACCTTTTTCTGTAGGTTCTGCAACACGAATTTTTCCTTGGTCAAGCAAAGCAATTACTTCTCTAATAGTTTTTAAAGTAGTTTCATCTTTCAATAAATCTCGGTTATCCCAAGCATTTTCAATCGTAGTTTGTAAATTGGTCATTATATCAATATTTTTTTACAAATATAAAACAAGTTAGGTTATTTTATATCTTTACTAAAAAATAAGATGCCAAGAATTCTTTCTATAGATTACGGAATTAAGCGCACTGGAATTGCTGTTACAGACGATTTGCAAATAATTGCATCTGGTTTAACAACAATTCCATCAGAAACCGCTATTAGTTTTCTTAAAGATTATTTTTCTAAAGAAAATGTAATAAAAGTTCTTATCGGCGAACCAAAACAAATGAATGGTCAACCATCTGAAAGTACAGAAGTTATCGAAAAATTTGTTTCAAAGTTTAAAACTGAATTTCCAGAAATAAAAGTAGAACGATCAGACGAAAGATTCACTTCTAAAATGGCTTTTCAAACCATGATTGACAGCGGATTGAAAAAAAATCAAAGAAAAAATAAAGCATTAGTAGATGAAATTGCAGCAACAATAATGTTACAAGACTATTTATTAAGAAAATCTATTTGCTGATAAATTTACTATTTTATGAAATCTGAAAATAATAATCCTGATTTACTTCTTATTGGTGCTGGAATTATGAGTGCAACTTTAGCCGTTTTACTTAAAGAATTGCAACCAGAAATCACTATCGAAATTTATGAACGATTAGACAAACCGGCACTAGAAAGTTCTCATGTATGGAATAATGCAGGAACAGGTCATTCCGCTTTTTGCGAATTGAACTATACACCACAAAATGAAGATGGAACGATTGATGTAAAAAAAGCCATAACTATTGCCGAAAGTTATCAAGTATCAAGACAGTTTTGGAGTTATTTGGTCGCTAATAATAAAATTTCGAATCCAGAAAATTTTATAAATTCAATACCACATTTAAGTTTTGTTTGGGGAAATGAAAATGTAAATTATCTTAAAAAAAGACACGAAGCATTAGTTAAAAATCCACTTTTTTTACAAATGAAATTCAGTACCGATTTTGACGAACTGTTATCTTGGATGCCTTTAACTATGGAAAACAGAAGCAGAGAAGACAAAATTGCTGCGACTTATATGAATGAAGGAACAGATGTAAATTTTGGTGAGTTAACTAAAAACATGCTCGAATATTTATCTAACCAAAAAGGTGTAACAATTTTTTACAATCACGAAGTAAGAAAAATTAAACAAAAAAAAGATAGTTCCTGGAAACTAAAAATTGATGATTTAAATAATGATAAAACTATAAAATCTAAAGCAAAATTTGTTTTTATTGGTGCCGGTGGAGCATCATTATTGCTATTAGAAAAAGCAAATATTAAAGAAGGTGAAGGTTATGGAGGTTTTCCAGTAGGAGGTCAATGGCTAAAATGTAATAACCAAGAAGTTATTAAAAAACATCATGCCAAAGTTTATGGAAAAGCTGCTGTTGGTTCACCACCAATGTCTGTTCCTCATCTCGACACAAGAATTATCAACGGCAAAAAAGAATTACTTTTTGGTCCGTTTGCTGGTTTTTCTACCAAGTTTTTAAAGAATGGTTCTTACTTAGATTTAATAAAATCATTAGAATTTGACAATATTAAACCAATGCTATATGCAGGTTGGAATAACCTTCCGTTAACCAAATATTTAATTGAGCAAGTAATGCAATCTGATGAAAAAAGAATAGAAGCTCTTCAAGAATATTTTCCTAATGCAAAACAAGAAGATTGGGCGCTGCTTGATGCAGGACAAAGAGTTCAAGTAATAAAAAAAGATGAAGAAGAAGGAGGAATACTAGAATTTGGAACAGAAATCATTACCACTAATGATGGAACTTTGGCTTGTCTTCTTGGCGCTTCTCCTGGTGCTTCAACTGCTGTTTCTATTATGATTGATGTTTTAAATAAATGTTTTCACGATAAAATGACAGATATAATTTGGCAAGAAAAATTAATAAAAATGATTCCATCTTTTGGTCAATCGTTGAATTCTAATCTAGAATTATTAATAAAAATTAGAGAAATTACAAGCAAAAACTTAAAGTTGTAACGCTAATTTATTTTTTTGTTTACTTTTGCATCTCGATTTCAAAATATACCATTTGAAATCTAAAATTTTATACTATAATGATATTACCAATTGTTGGCTACGGCGATCCAGTTTTAAGAATAATTTGCGATGAAATTTCAATAGAATATCCAAATCTAAAAGAAGTTTTAACTAATATGTATGACACAATGTATAATGCTTATGGTGTTGGATTAGCTGCGCCACAAGTTGGTGTTGCAATTCGTATATTTGTTATTGACACTGAGCCATTTAGTGATAGTGAAGATTTAACTAAAGAAGAACAAGAACAATTAAAAGGTTTTAAACAAACTTTTATCAACGCCAATATGTTGAAAGAAGAAGGAGAAGAATGGAGTTTTAATGAAGGTTGCTTGAGTATTCCGGATGTTCGTGAAGATGTTTATCGCAACGAAAAAATTACAATTGAATATTATGATGAGAATTTTAATAAAAAAACTGAAGTTTATGATGGCTTGATTGCTAGAGTAATACAACATGAATATGATCATATTGAAGGAATTTTATTTACAGATAAAATATCTACACTAAAAAAGACGTTAATAAAGAAAAAGTTACAAAATATAATGGATGGAAAAGCCAAGCCAGATTATAGAATGAGATTTGCCAATAAAAAAGGAAGATAGTTTTCAAATCAAAAAACAATATTAAAAAATAATTTTAAAAATATAAAAATTTCAAATAAATGACTGTAGAAAAAATATTAGCCATTTCGGGAAAACCTGGATTATATGAATTAAAAGTTCAAACACGTTCTGGATTTGTTGCAGAATCAATGATAGATGGAAAAAAAATTACTGTAAGTTTGCGAAGTAACGTGAGTTTATTATCTGAAATATCTATGTATACTTATACTGAAGAAAAACCTTTAGTAGATATTATGCGTGCAATTGCAGTAAAAGAAAACGAAGGTCAAGCAATTTCACACAAAGAAGATAATGCAAAACTGATTGCTTATTTTAAAGAAGTTTTACCAGATTATGATGAAGATAGAGTTTATCCATCAGATATTAAAAAAGTATTAAATTGGTACAATATGCTTCAACAAAAAGGAATGGTTTCTAAAGAAGAACCAAAAGTTGCTGATGCCGAAGTGGTTAAGGAAGAAGTTGTAAAAGAAGTTAAAGCAAAGAAAGAAGCTAAAATAGAAAAAGTAAATAAAAAAGATGAAAAAGAGCAAAAGCCAAAAGCAAAAGCTAAAAAATAGTTAATTACTTTTTTATAAAAATAAATCCTATTGCATTAGTAATGTAATAGGATTTTTTAATTTTACATAAATCAAAAAAAAACATGAATTCTCGCCAACAACAACTTGATGCGTTTAGCAGATTACTAGATATAATGGACGAATTGCGTGAAAAATGTCCGTGGGATAAAAAGCAAACTCTAGAATCCCTAAGACATTTAACCATCGAAGAAACCTATGAATTAGGTGACGCAATATTAAATAATGATTTGCAAGAAATTAAAAAAGAACTTGGAGATTTATTATTGCATATTGTTTTTTATGCCAAAATTGGAAGTGAAACACAAGACAGTTCGACATCACTCACTAAAGGTTTTGATATAGCTGATGTATGTAATGAAATTTGCGAAAAATTAATACATCGTCATCCTCATATTTATGGTGATGTTACGGTTACAGATGAAGAAGAAGTAAAACAAAATTGGGAAAAGTTAAAACTTAAAGAAGGAAAAAAATCAGTTTTAGAAGGAGTTCCAAAAGGATTGCCTGCATTGGTCAAAGCAAGTAGAATACAAGATAAAGTAAAAGGAGTTGGATTTGATTGGGAAGAATCACATCAAGTTTGGGATAAAGTTCAAGAAGAAATACTAGAATTGCAGGTTGAAGTTAAAGCTGGAAATCAAGATAAAATTGAAGCCGAATTTGGAGATGTTTTATTCTCGATGATAAATTATGCACGATTTTTAAACGTTAATCCAGAAGACGCATTAGAACGAACCAATAAAAAATTCATTAAACGATTTCAATATCTTGAGAGTAAAGCTGGTGAACTCGGAAAACCATTAATGGATATGACACTAGCAGAAATGGATGTTTTTTGGGAAGAAGCTAAGAAATTGTAATTTTTATCCAAAAAGAAAACGAAAAATATTTTATCAAAAATTAACTATATTTGAAAAACCACAAACCAAAAAAATGGAAGAAAAACACGAATTAAAACGCTCATTAGGATTAATTGATGCTACAAGTATAGTTGCAGGTTCAATGATTGGCTCAGGAATATTTATTGTTACTGCTCAAATGGCAAAAGATGTTGGTTCGGCAGCATGGCTTTTAGTAATTTGGTTAGTAACAGGATTATTAACAATGTCAGCAGCATTAAGTTATGGCGAATTGGCTGGAATGATGCCCAATGCTGGTGGACAATTTGTTTATATTCAGCGTGCTTACGGAAAACTAGCTTCTTTTCTTTATGGTTGGACTGTTTTTACTGTAATTCAAACAGGAGTTATTGCCGCAGTTGCAGTAGCTTTTGCTAAATATGCAGCAGTTTTTTTTCCGGTTTTAGACACAGAATTAATTAAAATAGGAGATAGTTTTATCTTTACTAATAAACAAATTCTTGCAATGGCAAGTATTGTTTTACTAACTTACATTAATACTAAAGGTGTAAAAACAGGAAAATCTATTCAATTGTTTTTTACTTCAACAAAACTTATTGCACTCTTTGCAATAATAATTTTAGGATTATATGTTGGTTTAAAAACAGATGTTTTATCTAATAATTTTGCCAATATGTGGGATGCATCTAAAACTGTTTTAAACCCAGATGGTAGCATAACTGTAACAAAACTGGCAGGAATAGCTTTGCTTGGAGCAATGGGCGCAACAATAATAAATTCTTTATTTTCTAGTGATGCATGGAACAATGTAACTTTTATTGCAGGAGAAATTAAAGAACCAAAGAAAAATATTCCGAGAAGTTTATTTCTTGGAACATTAATAGTTACAATAATTTATATTTTGGCAAACATTGCCTATTTAGCTTTGCTTCCAATACAAGGATCACCAACTGCAACTTCAGTAATTGATAACGGAATCATGTTTGCCAATCAAGATAGAGTCGGAGCTGCAGCTGCCAATGTTATCATGGGAAATATTGGAGTTTTTGTAATGGCTGGATTAATAATGGTATCAACATTTGGTTGCAATAGCGGATTAATTTTGTCTGGTGGAAGATTATTTTATGCCATGGCAAAGGATAAATTGTTTTTTAAAGAAGCTCAAGATTTAAATAATAATGATGTTCCTGCAAAAGCACTTTGGTTGCAATGTTTTTGGGCTTGTATACTTTGTATTTCTGGTAGATATGGAGATTTATTGACCTATGCTACTTTTGCATCCTTATTATTTTATATTTTAACTATTTATGGAATTTTTATTTTAAGAAAAAAAGAACCAAATGCAGAACGACCTTACAAAGCTTTTGGTTATCCAATAATTCCAATGCTTTACATAATTGTTACTGCATTAATTTGTATTACATTATTGATATATGACACAAAAAGTACTAGTTTAGGATTGTTTATTGTTGGATTAGGAATTCCAGTATATTATTTATTTTTGAATAAAAAAGAATAATTATGAAACCACCATATTATGCAGTAATCTTCACTTCGATTAGAACTAATATTGATGATGATTATGCAATTATGGCAACTAAAATGGAAAATTTAGCCAAATTACAAGACGGATTTCTAGGTGTTGAATCTGCAAGAAATGAAATTGGAATTACAGTTTCATATTGGAAAGATTTAGAATCAATAAAAAACTGGAAGCAAAACTTAGATCATCTTGAAGCTCAAACTAAAGGAATTAGCACTTGGTATGAAAACTATACAGTTAGAATTGCTTTAATAGAAAGAGAATATAGTTTTAATAAATAATTTTTTATAAAATTTTTAAAAAAATCCTCAACTATTTTACAAGTTGAGGATTAATATTTTTATAAAAATAATTTTATTTTAAACCATTTACAATCGCAACAAAATCATCAGCTTTTAATGCTGCGCCACCAATTAATCCACCATCAACGTCTGGTTTTCCAAAAATTTCTTTGGCATTATCAGGTTTTACACTTCCTCCATAAAGAATTGAAACATCGTCTGCAATTGTTCCAAATCTTGTTCTTACTGTTTCTCTAATAAATTCGTGCATTTCTTGAGCTTGATCTGGAGTTGCAGTTTCGCCTGTACCAATCGCCCAAACTGGTTCGTATGCCAAAATTATATTTTCCCAAGCTTCATTATTTATATGAAATAATCCATCACGAAGTTGGTTTTCGACAACATTAAAATGTTGTTTGTCTTGTCTATCTTTTAATTCTTCGCCAAAGCAAAAAATAACTTTCATATTATGTTTTATTGCAGTGTCAACTTTAAATGCTAATTGAGAATCGGTTTCATGAAAATATGCTCTTCTTTCAGAATGACCAAGAATTACAGTTTCTACACCAATACTTTGAAGCATATCAGCCGAAATTTCGCCAGTAAAAGCACCATTTTCTGCATTGTGCATGTTTTGTGCAGCAATTGTAATATTTGTAAATTCTACATGGTCAACTGCCGAAGCTAAATTTACAAATGTTGGAGCAATGATTATTTCGGCTTCAATATCGTCAGGCAATTTTTCAATTAATTCATTGATTAAATCTTCTGTTTCTTCTGCATTTTTATTCATTTTCCAGTTTCCTGCAACAATTTTTTTTCTCATTATTTAGTTTTTAGTACTTTATCTATTTTTTCAAAATCGGTTTCAATTGCTCTATATAATTCAATTTTACCTAACTTATTAACTACAATATATCGTGGTATCCAATCAATATCTAATGATTTTCCAAATTCACCTTTCATCATTTTTTCATCATTTACCCAATAATGTTCTCCTATTATTTCATGTTTTTCTATAGCAGTATTCCATTTGTCAAATTGCTTATCCATTGAAATAAAAACATATGCAACATTTGGGTTTGTTGCTTGCATTTCTTTTACTTTTGGCATTGCTTTTACACAATCACTACACCAACCAGCCCAAATTTCTATAACAATTTTTTTGCCTTTGTTTTTTTCTAAAATAGAATTAAAAGAAACTTTATTATTATCTTTTGTAGTTAATTGATATTCTAATGTTTCTTTAGAAAATTCTGTTTGTTGAGCATTACTGCAAGATATTGTAGTTGCTATTACTGAAATAATTGAAATTATTTTTTTCATAATATTAATGTTATTTTTAACAAATTTAATTTTTATAAAATTAATTGGCTCCTAAAATTGTATTAATTTTAAAAAATATTATAATTTTAACTTGTCAATATCATTAAAATGTACTTTTTGTTTGATTGTACCTTTTTCAAGAATAATGATACTCGGATTTGCTCTTTCAATAGTTTTAATAGCAATTGCATCACAGAAATAATAATCAAATGTTTGACCATATTGCTTTTTTATTGCATTACTTTTTTCTTTCACAGAAGCTGTTAATCCAATTACTTTATATCCTTTTGTTTTAGCTTCTTGATTTAGTTTTTCTAATTTTTTTAAGCCATCAGCATCCGATTTGTCTAAATCATATGTAGTGAAAATCATAAGTTTTGGCTCTAATAATAATTCATCTTTATAATCAGAACCGTCTAATTCTAATGCAAAATCGTGTATTGGTGGCACAAAACCTTCTTTAATAACTTTATCTTTTCTTTCAACAAATTCTGCATCAGCTGGAATTTTTCCTGCCATAACATCTGCTTCCAAAAATTCTGTTGGCACACCTTTTATTTTATAAATAAAAATCATATCAACAATGCTTTTTTCTGCATTTGCAGGAATTTCCATTCCTTTTTGAATATTATTTCCAACTTTATATGGTCTAAAATCTTTTATTGGTAAGTGATTTAATACCCAATATCCCATAAATGCCGATAATCCAATACTAGCTAAAGCCAAAATATTTTGAATTTTAGTATTAAATAGTGGTCTTACTAATTTCATGTTGAAAAATAAAATCAAAATAAAAAACAATAGAATTATATCTTTAGTAAATGATTCCCAAGGTTTTAGTTTTAAGGCGTCACCAAAGCATCCACAATCTTTTACTACATTAAAATAGGCCGAATAAAAGGTAAGAAAAGTGAATAAAACTATAAGAATAAGTAAACTCCAAATTGTAAATTTAGATTTATAGCCAATTAACAACATAACTCCTAAAACCACTTCTAATAGTACCAAAAATATAGCAAAAGCTAATGAAAAAGGAATAAAAAAAGGCATATTAAAAACTGGTTCGCTAAAATATTCTGCTAGTTTGTATGAAAATCCAACTGGATCATTCAATTTTATTAATCCAGAAATAATAAATAGTATTCCAACGAATATTCTCGAGAACTGTGTGATTTTGTTTTTCATAGTTTTATTTTTTTCAAAGGTAAAAAATCAATAAAATGGTTGTTGTTAATGAATTGTTATTGACCAAATTTCATTAATATTAATGCAAATACCGAATAATTTATCATGTCTTGATAATTGGCATCAATTCCTTCAGACACTAAAGTTTTTCCTTTATTATCTTCAATTTGTTTTACTCTAAGCAGTTTTTGAAGAATTAAATCGGTTAATGAACTCACTCTCATTTCGCGCCAAGCTTCGCCATAATCATGATTTTTATCTTCCATCAACTGTTTAGTCAAAGTGATCTTTTCATCATAAAAACGTGTTGCTTCTGTAACATTAAAATCTGGTTGGTCTGCAATTCCATGATCTATTTGAATCAAAGCCATGATGCAATAATTGATTATTCCAATGAATTCTCCAGTTTCATCTTCGTCTACTTTTCTTATTTCATTTTCTTGTAAACTACGAATTCGTTGTGCTTTTATAAATATTTGGTCTGTAAGCGATGGTAAACGTAAAATGCGCCAAGCACTTCCGTAATCTGTCATTTTTTTGACAAATAATTCTCGGCAAATACCAATTACTTTGTCATATTCTTGCGAAGTTTTCTTCATTAAATGTATATTTGTATGAATTTTTTTCAAAAGTAAAGAATTAAGATTGAAGTTCAAAGTTAGCAATCTATAATCTGCCAATAACATACTATAAACTTTTATATGACAATCAATTGCAACGGAAAATTAGTCGATTTATCTAACCCAAAAGTTATGGGAATTTTAAATTGTACTCCAAACTCTTTTTTTGACGGAGGAAAATTTAATTCAGATGTTGCGTTACTAAATCAAGTTGAAAAAATGATTCTTGAAGGTGCAACTTTTATTGATATTGGTGGTTATTCGAGTAAGCCAAATTCAGAGTTTGTATCTGAAGATGAAGAATTAAAAAGAGTAATTCCAATTATTCAAATCGTTGTAAATCAATTTCCTGAAGCAATTATTTCAATTGATACTTTTAGAAGTAATGTTGCGAAACAAAGTGTAGAAAATGGCGCTTCAATTGTTAATGATATTTCTGCAGGAATGTTAGATAAATTGATGATGGAAACAGTTGCAAATCTTCAAGTTCCATACATTATGATGCACATGAAAGGAAATTCTAACACTATGCAAACTTTAGCTCAATATGAAAATATTATAAAAGAAATGTTATTTTATTTTTCAGAAAAAGTTGCACTTGCAAGAAGTTTAGGAATAAATGATTTAATTATAGATGCTGGCTTTGGATTTGCCAAGACAAAAGAACAAAATTTTGAAGTTTTAAATAAATTACAATTGTTTCAAATGTTAGAATTACGAATATTAACAGGTGTTTCTAGAAAATCAATGATTTATAATACATTAGAAACTGATATAGAAAATTCTCTAAACGGAACAACTTCTTTAAATACAATTGCATTAATGAAAGGGACTAAAATACTTAGAGTTCACGATGTAAAAGAAGCTGTTGAATGTGTAAAATTGTATCAAAAATTGATTGAAAATTAACAACTATTGATGATGATATGGTTCATTTTTTAATATAGTAAATCCACGATAAATTTGTTCAATTACAAATAATCTAACCATTTGATGCGAAAAAGTCATTTCGGATAAAGAAATTTTTCCGTTTGCTTTTTTATAAATTTCTTCACTAAAACCATATGGTCCACCAATAACAAAGACAAGAGTTTTTATTCCGGCATTCATTTTTTTTTGTAAATAATCAGAAAATCCTATGCTTGAAAAGGCATTTCCATTTTCATCTAATAAAATTAATTGATCAGTTGTTGCTAGTTTTGATAAAATTAATTCACCTTCTTTTTCTTTTTGTTGGTTTTCAGAAAGATTTTTTACATTTTTGATATCAGGAATTATTTCTAAATCAAATTTTATATAAAATGATAATCGCTTGCTGTATTCGTCAATCAACAATTGAAGGTTTTTATTGTCTGTTTTGCCAATAGTGAGAAGTTTGATATTCATATATAGTATTGCTTTTAATTGTTGCTAAAATATAAAAAAAACCACTCAATTTCTCAAGTGGCTTTTCCTAACATTTAACTTAACTAAAAATCTTAATAACAATATTCGTTTTCGGCAATTAATTTGGCAGTAATAGTTTCTCTCAATCCAACAATGTTTGGCATGTTGGTATATTTTGTAAAACGGCGTAAACCCATGAGCATCATACGTTGTTCATCGCCTTCGGCAAAAGAAATTATACTTTCTTTTCCTCTTAGAGCAATAATGTCAACAGCTTTGTATAAGTATAATTCAGCCATTGCAACTTGTTCTTTCACTGCATCTTTACCTTTTAAATTCACTAATTTTTCAGTGCGTAAAATCGTGCTTTCTGCCATGTAAATTTCGATTAACATATCGGCTGCAGCTATTAATAACTGTTGGTGACCTTCTAAATCTGGACCAAATTTTTGAACTGCACCACCAGCAACCATAAGGAAAGCTTTTTTCAGTTTTCCAATTAATTCTTTTTCTTCTGCAAATAATTCAGAATAATCTGGAGTTTCAAATGATGGAATTCCCATTAACTCTTCTTGCACTTTTGAAGCTGGTCCAAGTAAATCAACGTGACCTTTCATTGCTTTTTTAATCAACATTCCTACAGATAACATTCGGTTAATTTCGTTGGTACCTTCATAAATACGAGCAATTCTTGCATCACGCCAAGCGCTTTCCATTGGTGTATCTTCTGAAAATCCCATTCCACCAAAAATTTGAATACCTTCATCGGCACAATTTTGAATATCTTCAGAAACTGCTACTTTTAAAATCGAACATTCAATAGCAAATTCTTCGACTCCTTTTAATTCAGCTTCTTGATGCGAATTTCCTTCTTCTTCACGCAATTTAATTCGGTTTTCAATATCTTTTGCTGCTCTGTAAGTAGCACTTTCGCCAGCATAAGCAGAAGTTGCCATTTCTGCTAATTTGTATCTTATTGCACCAAAACTTGAAATTGGCACATCAAATTGAATTCTCTCGTTAGCATATTTTATAGCTCCAGAAGTTACTCTACGTTGTGCATCTAAACAAGCTGCTGCCAATTTTATACGTCCAACGTTTAGTGAATTCATTGCAATTTTAAATCCGTTTCCTCTTTCAGAAAGCATATTTTCTACTGGAACTTTGGTTTCATTAAAGAAAACTTGACGAGTTGAAGAAGCACGAATTCCTAATTTATGTTCTTCTTCATTCATTGTAATTCCATTTGAAGGATCATTTTCAACTATGAAACCTGTAATGTTTTTATCATCACCAATTCGAGCAAAAACGATGAATACCGAACAAAATCCAGCATTGGAAATCCACATTTTTTGTCCAGTAATAGAATAGGTTTTTCCATCTTCGGATAAAACCGCTTTTGTTTTTCCAGAATTGGCGTCACTTCCTGCACCTGGTTCTGTTAAACAATACGCACCAAACCATTCGCCAGAAGCTAATTTTGGTACATATTTTATTTTTTGTTCTTCGGTTCCGTATAGAGTTATTGGCATTGTTCCAATTCCGGTATGAGCACCAAAAGCTGTTGAAAACGATCCAGTTGCACCCGAAATATAGTCGCAAACTAAACAAGTATCTACAAATCCCATTCCCATTCCACCATAATTTTCAGGAACAGCAACGCTCAAAAAGCCCATATCGCCAGCTTTACGCATTACTTCTTCTGTAAATTTGTAATCTTTGGCTTCAAAGCGGTTTTTGTTAGGCCAAATTTCTTTGTCAACAAATTCTTTAACCGAATCACGCATCATTATTTGCTCTTCTGAGAAATCTTCTGGAGTAAAGACATTTTCACATTTGGTTTCTTTTACCAAAAATTGTCCACCTCTTGTTATATCTTCCATAATTTATTTTTTTATTTTTAATAGTTTTTTGAACGCAGATTTAAGAAATTAGAGAAATTTTAATCATTTCTTAGATTTTTCAAATTTCTCAAATCTGTGTTCTTAATATTTTTATTTGTTATAAAAGTTCAAATACACCAGCAGAACCTTGTCCTGTTCCAACACACATACTAACAATTCCGTATTTATCGCCACGACGTTTCATTTCGTCAAATAATTGTACGGATAATTTTGCTCCAGTACAACCTAATGGATGACCCAATGCAATAGCACCACCATTTACGTTGATGATTTCTGGATTTAAATTTAATTCACGAGTTACCGCCAATGCTTGACTTGCAAAAGCTTCGTTCAATTCTATTAATCCTATTTCATTTAAAGTCAATCCAGCTTGTTTTAATGCTTTCGGAATTGCTTTAACTGGTCCAATTCCCATAATTCTTGGTTCAACACCAGCTGATGCAAAATTTACTAATCGAGCAATAGGAGTAATGTTTAATTCTTTTACTAATTCTTCACTCATAATTAAAACAAACGCTGCACCATCACTCATTTGAGACGAATTTCCAGCAGTTACACTTCCATCTGCGGCGAAAACTGGTCGTAATTTATTTAAAGCAGCAATATTAGTATCAGCTCTTGGACCTTCGTCTTTACTTACAACGTATGATTTTGTTTCCTTTTTACCATTTTCATTGATATACGTTTGCTCAACAGTAATAGGAACAATTTGTTTGTCAAATTTACCTTCGGCTTGTGCTTTTAATGCTTTTTGATGCGAATGGAAAGCAAACTCATCTTGATCTTCTCGAGAAATATTAAATTGTTTGGCAACAGCTTCTGCCGTTAAACCCATTCCCCAATAGTAATCTTCGTTTCCTTCTTTTGCGACAGCATAATCAGGTGTTGGTTTATAACCACCCATTGGAATAAAACTCATACTTTCGGCACCACCAGCGATAATACAATCTGCCATTCCGCTTTGAATTTTGGCTGTTGCCATTCCGATAGTTTCTAGTCCAGAAGCGCAATATCTATTTACTGTTACACCTGGAACATCGGTTACTTTTAATCCCATTAAGGAAATTAAACGACCTACGTTTAGACCTTGTTCGGCTTCTGGCATTGCGTTTCCAACCATTACGTCGTCAATTCTTTTTTTGTCGAAATCTGGAAATTGAGACATTAGATGTTCAATGGTTTCTGCTGCTAATTCATCGGGACGTTTAAAACGAAAAACTCCTTTTGGTGCTTTTCCAACTGCTGTTCTAAATCCGGATACTATATATGCTGTTTTCATATTTATTGTATTAAGATTGGAGTATCAAGTATTAAGACTTACCAATCGTTTGATTATACTTTTAATGTTTTTTGAAAGGAGAAATTCATATTTGAAACTTCTACTAATTGACTTATTATTGGTTGAACTATTTCTTCATTTATAAGTTTTAATCTTTTAGCCAAAATTAATTGCGTTATCAATTCGAAAGTAGATCCATTTGCTATTCCTAAAAATTGGACAAATTCTTTATTATGATTTCGGCCTGAACCTTCAGCTATATTAGAAGGTATAGAAACTGCACATTTTTTTATTTGATGAATTAAATTAAATTTTTCATCATTCGGCAATAACAAGGAAACTTCATAAACCGAAACAGCTATGTCCATTGCTTTTTGCCAAATTTTTAATTTTTCAAAATTGTGCATAATCTTTATTGTATTAAGATTGTTGTATTAAGTATTAAGACACCCAATCAAGTTTTACATTAATATAATTAAATTTTTATTTTGTGGTATTATAAAAAGTCTTAATACTTAATACCAAAATCTGAAATCTTTTTAAAGTCTTAATTCTTAATACTCCAGTCTTAATACTAATTCCTCAATGGTTTCCCTTTAGTCAACATAAACTGAATTCTCTCCAATGTTTTTCTTTCAGTACAAAGTGATAAAAACGCTTCTCTTTCAATATCCAATAAATATTGTTCACTAACTAAAGTTGGTTCTGATAAATCGCCTCCAGCCATAACATATGCTAGTTTATTGGCAATTTTTAAATCGTGTTCTGAAATGTATTTTCCAGCAACCATTTGGTTAGTTCCTACTAAAAACATTCCCAATGCTTGTTTTCCTAAAACTTTTACATCTTTTCTTTGAACTGGTTGTGTGTAGCCAGCTTCTGCCATTAACAAAGCGTGTTTTTTAGCTTCTGCAATTTGTCTGTCTTTGTTGACTACTACTACATCTTTTCCTTTTTGAAGAATCCCTAAATCGAAAGCTTCATAAGCAGATGTTGACACTTTTGCCATTGCGACTGCCATAAAATATTCTTG
>NZ_JAYVFH010000016.1:0-21339 GCF_043773265.1 Flavobacterium sp.
AAGACAGAGCGAAGAAAGCCAATTTACACAATAAGAAATTACGCGATTGCCGAGTACATTTAACGGATGCGAAAAACCCAAGAAGTTTAGAAAGTACGCTTTTTATTACTGAGGGAGATTCTGCTTCTGGTTCGATTACTAAAAGTCGTGACGTAAATACACAAGCCGTTTTCAGTTTACGTGGTAAGCCACTAAATTCGTACGGAATGACAAAGAAAATTGTGTACGAAAACGAAGAATTCAATTTATTGCAAGCCGCATTGAACATTGAAGAAAGTATGGAAGATTTACGTTATAACAATATCGTAATTGCTACCGATGCCGATGTCGATGGTATGCACATTCGTTTGTTACTAATTACCTTCTTCTTGCAATTTTTCCCAGAAATGATCAAGGAAGGTCATTTGTATATTCTTCAAACGCCATTATTTCGTGTGCGTAACAAGAAAGAAACCATTTATTGTTATTCCGAACAAGAGCGAAGAGATGCCATCGAAAAATTGAAGCCAAAACCAGAAATTACTCGATTTAAGGGATTAGGAGAAATTTCTCCAGACGAATTCAAAAATTTTATTGGAGAAACCATTCGTTTAGATCCAGTTATGTTAGATAAATCGACATCAATAGAAAAATTATTGGAGTTTTATATGGGTAAAAATACACCTGATAGGCAAACATTTATCATCAATAATTTGAAGGTTGAATTAGATGTGGTTGAACAAGTATAGAAATATAAAAGTAAACTGTTAACGAAAAAGATACTGAAATAAATTCAGCATAAATGAAAGACGAAGAAGAAGACAACATAAACCCAAATTCAGAAGACGATAACCAGTCAGAAGACTATTCTATTGATGAAAATCAAGAAGAAAATGACGCTGATGAAATTATTGAAGTAGATGCTAAACACTTTGAAGGTCAGCATTTTTACGAAAACGACGAGAATCCAGAAGATACCATTACCAAAGTTACAGGAATGTACAAAGATTGGTTTTTGGATTACGCTTCTTATGTGATTCTCGAGCGTGCTGTACCTGCAATTGAAGATGGTTTTAAACCAGTTCAGCGTCGTATTATGCACTCACTAAAAGAGTTAGATGATGGTCGTTATAATAAAGTTGCCAATGTTGTAGGTCATACGATGCAATATCATCCTCACGGAGATGCGAGTATTGGTGATGCAATGGTACAAATTGGTCAGCGTGAATTATTGATTGATTGCCAAGGGAACTGGGGAAATATCTTAACTGGTGATAGTGCTGCAGCTTCACGTTATATCGAAGCACGTTTGTCAAAATTTGCTTTAGAAGTTTTGTATTCTCCTAAAATTACCGATTGGGGAGTTTCTTATGATGGTCGTCGTGCAGAACCTAATAATTTGCCTGTAAAATTTCCATTATTATTGGCTTCTGGTGCCGAAGGGATTGCGGTAGGATTGTCTACCAAAGTTTTACCACACAATTTTAATGAACTAATCGACGCTTCAATAAAAATTCTGAAAGGAAAACCATTCACCATTTATCCAGATTTTCAAACGGCTGGTATTGCCGATGTTTCCAATTATAATGACGGTTTGCGTGGTGGAAGAGTTCGTGTGCGTGCCAAAATTTCGCAATTAGACAAGCAAACATTAGTCATTACCCAAATTCCTTTTTCTACAAATACATCAACATTAATCGATAGTATTTTGAAAGCCAATGAAAAAGGGAAAATCAAAATCAAAAAAATTGAAGACAACACGGCGGCAGAAGTTGAAATATTAATTCATCTTTTCCCAGGAGTTTCGCCAGATAAAACCATTGATGCTTTGTTTGCATTTACGGCCTGCGAAACGTCGGTTGCGCCTTTAGGTTGTGTTATTGAAGACAACAAACCGTTATTTATTGGTGTTTCTGCGATGTTAAAAATTTCGACCAACAGAACCGTTCAATTGCTAAAAAGCGAACTCGAAATTCAGTTAAGTGAACTCGAAGAGCAATGGCATTTCCTTTCGTTAGAACGTATTTTTATCGAAAATAAAATATACCGTGATATTGAGGACAAAACCACTCGTGAAGATGTTATAAAAGCAGTTGATGACGGATTAAAACCATTCACAAAAAACCTGAAACGAGCCGTTACCGAAGACGATATTCTTCGATTGTTAGACATACGAATTATGCGTATTTCTAAATTTGACAGTAACAAAGCACAAGATAAAATTGAAACTTTAGAAGGTGATATCGAACAAGTGAAACACCATTTAGAGAACTTAATCGATTTTGCTATTGATTATTTTACACGTCTAAAAGAAAAGTACGGAAAAGGTCGTGAGCGCCAAACAGAACTGAGAAGTTTCGATACGATTGAAGCAACAAAAGTAGCTTTGCGTAACACAAAATTGTATGTAAATAAGGAAGAAGGTTTCGTAGGGACTGGACTCAAAAAAGACGAATATGTTGCCGATTGTTCTGATATTGATGATGTTATCGTTTTTCTTCGAGATGGAAAACTGATGATTTCTAAAGTTGATGATAAGAAATTTGTTGGAAAAGATATTATTCATATTGCGATTTTTGACAAAAATGACAAGCGAACTATTTATAATATGATGTATCGCGATGGTAAAAATGGTTCAACTTTTATTAAACGTTTCAATGTTTCGGGTGTTACTCGTGATAAATTTTATGATTTAACCCAAGAAAAAGCAGGTTCACAAGTGTTGTATTTCTCTGCAAATCCTAATGGTGAAGCTGAGGTTGTAACCATATTATTACGCCAAGTTGGAAGTGTTAAAAAACTAAAATGGGATTTAGATTTTACTGATATTGCAATTAAAGGAAGAGCAAGTCGTGGAAATACAGTTACCAAATATCCTATAAAAAAAATCGAATTAAAAGAAAAAGGAATTTCAACTTTGCGACCACGAAAAGTGTGGTTTGATGATACAGTGCAAAGATTGAATGTTGATGGAAGAGGCGAATTATTAGGAGAATTTAGACCAAACGATAGATTACTTATCATCAATCAATCGGGAAAATTAAAAACTATTATTCCCGAATTAACTACGCATTTCGACGAAGATATGATTGTGATGGAAAAATGGCATCCTAAAAAACCAATATCTACTATTTATTATGATGGCGAAAAAGAACGCTATTTTATAAAACGTTTCTTGGTTGAAAACGAAAATAAAGAAGAAATTTTCATCACCGAACACGAAAAATCACAACTCGAAATTGTTTCTACCGATTGGCGACCAGTTGCAGAAGTTGTTTTTGCTAAAGTAAAAGGTGTTCAAAAAGACAATCAAACAATTGATATGGAACAATTTATTACCGTAAAAGGAATAAAAGCCATTGGAAATCAATTGACAACTGAAAAATTAAAACAAGTAAATTTATTAGAATCATTACCATTTGAAGAACCAGAAGAAATTGAACCAGAAGAAATAGAAGTTTCCGATGAAGAAACAATTTCTGAGGATATCCAAACCGAAACCGGCGATGATGGACAAATTGGGTTGAGTTTTGAGTAAAATATAGTGATAAGTTCAAAAACTTATCACTATAAAATTTATTCAACAAAACCTTTGAGATATAATACAGTAAAGTTTGGTTTTGTATTTGCATCAATAATTATGGATTTATTTATTTTACCAATATTACTTTTATCAGATATAAATTCTACTTTAATTTCAGCAAAATTATTTGGTTCAATAATAGAATCATTTAATTCAACTACAGTACAACCACAGCTTGTTTCTAATTTCTTTATTATTAACAAATTAGAAGATACATTTTTTAATTTAATTTTTTTTAAAACGGTATCAAATACTTTTATCTTGCCAAAATTTATTTCATTTTTATATTCTATTTTTGCGTAATCATTAGTTTTATTTTTACATGAAAAAAAAACTAGTAAAATTATTATTATTAGGAAAGTAATTCTATTTCTCATTTTCAATTAAGTTATAAATATTATTGTAAGTTTCATTCTTCTCAACATTCAAACTACCAAAGTATATAATCTTACCTTTTTTATTAATTATCATGTAATAAGGAACAGCTGAAAAATTTAATTTTTTAAAAATATCCTTATTAGTATAAAAATTTTTAAATGTATAATTACTTAAAAAAGATTTTGAGCGTTCAAAATCTTGATTTTTTTCCATCACATTCAAACCATAAAAATCTACTTCATCATCATTTTTATATTTGTTCTTTAATTCTTCAAATTTTGGAAACTGTTTAATACACTCTGCGCAAGAATTTGACCATAAATCAATTACTTGAATCTTATTATTAACTAAAATAATAGAAGAATTCCCAAATTCATCTTTTAAAAAAATTTTAGGAACGCTTTCTCCAATTATTTTATTTTGATCAAATCTGTAATAATAATAATTCAGAATATTAAAATAATTAATTGTTAAAATTATAAATGATAAGAAATATAAAATTATATAAATTACTTTTTTTTCAGTCTTAAATACTATTATACCAAATATTGACGAAACAATATAAATAATAAATCCAACGATTCCTGGCATTCGTTGATTTGTTATAGCTCCATAAATTGTTGTTGGCAACAACAACAAAAAAGGCAAAAAAATTAAAAAAATTCCAATTTTTTTAAAAGGATTCAATTTTAAAAGATAATAACTTAAAAAAAAATTAATAAAACCCGATACAATAAAATTAAGATATAAACCATATGCTCTTCCAAAAAGATTTACATACAAAATTATTATCAATCCAATAATATATAGAGTTTTATTAATTATAACTTTTTTCATTTTTTTATTGTATATAACATTTTCCATTACATTCAAAATATGTCATAAAGCCACAACCAGCTGTAGTTGATTTACAAAGTAAAGAATCTTTACAATCATTAACCTGCATAGCACACGAATATATAGAACCTTTGTTACAAGTACAATTCGGTAATGGATCACCACTACCGCCATCAAAAACTCTACCACTAATTGTATAAAAATTATTATAAATAAATTCATAAGAAAAAGTTAGTTCAGCTTTTTTTAAAAAATCTTTAACTATTACATTTTTGAAAATTTCTCTTTCATTATTATTTTTATAATCATCAAATAAATTAATAGTAAAATTTGATTTTAATTTTTTTAATAAATCCAATTGTTTTTCATTAAGTTTTTTATTTGCTATTAGATTTTCTAATTTACTATTCCATATTTTGTATTTATCCTCACTAGACAACATCAAATACATTAGTTTTTGACTATCGTAATTTTTTTCGCTCAAAACAACAGCAATTCTTGAATTGCTATCATTTTTTAATGTCTCATAATCACTATTACAAGATGCAAAAAATGACATTACAATTCCCAAAGTTAAAATTAATTTTTTCATAAGATTTGAATTTAATTAGTTTAATAATTATTTTTAGTAAATTTCCGATAATAAACTTAATGAATTATTTGTATTATAAATATTTTATTTATTTTTGATATAAATTATACAAATTATGAATGTAATATGAAACAAAATAAGAATTTTAAGAGAAACCAGAGGATTGTCTCAAGATAATATTGCTATTGAATTAGGAATTACTCAACCTTCATATGCTAGACTTGAAAAAGATGATGAGAGAATTAGCATAACTAGATTAGTTCATATTGCAAAAGTATTAAAAACTTCCGTTTCTGAATTAATTGATGAAAAAACTTTAAAAATAATTAATCAACAAAATAGTGAAAATCCAAGTGCATATGTTGATTCAATTATTAATTCTGATAAGGATCATATTAAGACTTTAAAAGAAGAAATTAGTTTTTTAAGAAATTTATTAAAAAAATAATTGTTAATAATTGCAATTTAATATCCAAACCGAAACCGGCGATGATGGACAAATTGGGTTGAGTTTTGAATGATACTAAAATAATATAAAAAAAATACATAAAAATTTTGTTATCCAAATAAAATAGTATAATTTTATACTCTATTTAAAAGTAATTTATACTATGGCAAAATATAAAATAAAAGAAAACGAAGATTTTAATGTTCTCAATGAACCACCAGCAGCTTATGAAAACTATAACTTGCCTGTATTTTCCAAATCAATTTTGTATAATACAGGTGATAAAGTTCCAGAATATAAATTGGCTTCCTTTGAAAAAATGGCAATTTTACATTCTGGTTTAAAAAAAACAAATCTAGAAAATCTAAAGTCAAGAGCTGAGCTAGATTATGACAAATTATCTATTGCACTATCAGTAACAAGAGCAACTTTAATCAATAAAAAAGGTAATGAAACTTATAGCGATACTGTTTCCGAAAGAATTTTAGCATTGAGTGATTTATATTCTTACGGTTATAAAGTTTTTGAAGACGAAGCTAAGTTTAATGATTGGATGTTTAGAGCAAATAAAGCTTTAGCAGGTAAAACTCCATATGATATTGTTGATAATCAATTTGGTAGAGAAGAAATAAAAAATCTTATTGGTAGAATAGAATATGGTGTTTACTCTTAAATTTCTGCAATGATTGTTTACAGAGTAGGAAAAAAGCAATATAGTACTGATTTACTTGGTGAAGGTGCTAGATTATTTGGTGGTAGATGGAATCCAGTTGGCACTTCTTGTTTATATACTTCTGCTAGTAGAGCTTTGGCTGTTTTAGAGTTTTCTGTAAATATTAATTCTATGGATATTCCTAGTGGTTTGTGTTTTACTGTTATTGAAATTCCTGAAACTGAAATTGAAGAAATTTCAATAAAAAATCTTCCTGAAAATTGGAATTCATTTCCTGTTTCTTCATTGACTCAAATTTTTGGTGCTGATTTACTTAAAAATTGCAAAAAACCAATAATCAAAATTCCTTCGACAATAATTTCTACTGAATTTAATTATTTGTTAATCCCAAAACATCTAAAAAGTCAAAATTTTAAAATTATAGCAATTGAAGATTTTGAATATGATATTAGAATTAAATCAAAATAGAAATTTCTAATATAACTTCAATAAAAAAACGCTCCTAAAAGAGCGTTTATAATATTATTGCATCGGACTAGATTTTTTCTTCTCTAAAGGATTTACTTCAGCTCTAACCAATACTTCACCTTTAATTTTTATTGCTACTCTTCCACCTTCAACATTGGCAGCATTAGTCTCAACAGTAATAGTTTTTCTAATTGGTCCAGGATTCATATTGTACTGAACTTCAATTTTATCTGACTTTCCTGGCATAATTGGTTGCGTTGGCTTTGTAGGCACTGTACAACCACATGTAGAAACTACATTTGTAATAATTAAAGGTGCATCACCAGTGTTTTTAAACTCAAAAACTCTCTTTCCTGAATCTTCACCTTTATAAACCGTTCCATAATCTATAGTATTGTCTACCGCTTTAAACTCAATTTTTGCTTGAGAAAACCCAACAGAACTAACTATTATTGCTGCAAAAAGTATAATTTTTTTCATTTCTTTTTTCATTTGAATAGTGTAAATTTACTTACTTTAAATTAATACACAAAAATTTAATTCTTAATTTTTTATAAAAGTACATATTACTTACTTTTGCAAATAGAATACAAATAGTATACCAATTTTTTTTGAAGCGAATGGTTAGCTTTTTATCAGCAATCCGTTTTCCTGCTATACGTTACAATACTTGTTAAAAAAACAAGTATTTTCTCTACTATCAGGGCTAAAAAGCATTGGTAATTAAATCTTATTCAAATAAAAATTCAAATATCTAATATAATAAATCAAATATATAAATGATTCCAGCACAATTCAACGCCAAAGAAATAGAGAACAAATGGTACGACTATTGGATGAAAAACGATTATTTTACATCCAAACCAGATTCTCGTACACCATACACAATAGTAATTCCGCCACCCAATGTAACTGGAGTTTTACACATGGGACACATGTTGAACAATACCATTCAAGATGTACTCATTCGTCGTGCACGACTAAAAGGTTTCAACGCTTGTTGGGTTCCAGGAACAGATCACGCATCAATTGCAACCGAAGCAAAAGTTGTAGCCAAATTAAAAAGTGAAGGAATTAACAAAAACGATTTAACTAGAGAAGAATTTCTAAAACACGCTTGGGATTGGACCACCAAATATGGAGGAACTATTCTAGAACAACTAAAACAATTAGGATGTTCTTGCGATTGGAGCAGAACCAAGTTCACTATGGACGATGATATGTCGGCTTCTGTAATACATTCTTTTGTAGATTTATACAATAAAGGATTGATTTATCGTGGTTATAGAATGGTAAATTGGGATCCAGAAGCCAAAACAACTTTGTCTGACGAAGAAGTAATTTTTGAAGAACGCCAAGGAAAATTATATTTTTTAAAATATAAATTAGAAAATTCTGACCAATTTCTTACAGTTGCAACAACTCGTCCAGAAACTATTTTTGGAGATACAGCAATATGTATAAATCCAAACGATGAACGTTTTACACATTTAAAAGGTAAAAAAGTAATAATTCCAATATCAGGAAGAATAATTCCTATTATTGAAGACGAATATGTAGATATAGAATTCGGAACTGGATGTTTAAAAGTAACTCCAGCTCACGATATGAACGATAAAACTCTTGGAGAAAAACACAACCTTGAAATCATTGACATCTTCAATGAAGATGCAACTTTAAACTCTTTTGGATTGCATTATCAAGGAAAAGATAGATTTGTAGTTCGTGAAGAAATTGTCAAAGAACTAGAAACAATTGGTGCTTTAGCCAAAACCGAATCACATCTCAATAAAGTTGGAACTTCTGAAAGAACCAAAGCAGTTATCGAACCAAGATTATCCGATCAATGGTTTCTAAAAATGGAAGATTTGGTAAAACCAGCTATAAAAGCAGTTTTAGAATCAAACGAAATAAAATTATATCCAAAACGATTTGACAATACATATCGTCATTGGTTAGAAAACATTCGCGATTGGAATATTTCTCGTCAACTTTGGTGGGGACAACAAATTCCGGCTTATTTCTATGGAGATGGAAAAGAAGATTTTGTAGTTGCCAAAAATATAGAGGAAGCATTAGTTTTAGCAAAACTCAAAACTCAAAACCCACAACTCACAACAAAAAATTTAAGACAAGACGAAGACGCACTTGATACTTGGTTTTCATCATGGTTGTGGCCAATGGCAGTTTTTGGTGGAATTTTAAATCCAGAAAACGAAGATTTTAAATACTATTATCCAACCAACGATTTAGTAACTGGTCCAGATATTTTATTTTTTTGGGTTGCTCGAATGATAATTGCTGGTTATGAATATGCTGGTGAAAAACCATTTACAAATGTATATTTAACTGGTTTAGTACGTGACAAAGAACGCAGAAAAATGTCTAAATCATTAGGAAATTCGCCTGATCCCTTAGAATTAATAGAAAAATTTGGTGCCGATGGAGTTCGCGTAGGATTGCTTTTAAGTGCATCTGCAGGAAACGATATCATGTTCGACGAAGAACTGTGTAATCAAGGAAAAGTATTTTCTAACAAAATTTGGAATGCCTTTAAATTGATTAAAGGTTGGGAAGTTTCAAGTTCAATTGAGCAACCACAATCGTCTAAAGTTGCAATAGAATGGTATGAAACTAAACTGCAACAAACGCTTATAGAAATAGAAGATCATTTTGAAAAATACAGAATATCTGATGCTTTAATGGCAATTTACAAACTAGTTTGGGACGATTTTTGTTCTTGGTTTTTAGAAATGATAAAACCTGCATACCAACAACCAATTGACAAAGTTACATTTGACAAAGCCATAGAAATGATGGAAAGTAATTTAAAATTATTACATCCGTTTATGCCATTTTTAACAGAAGAAATTTGGCATTTAATAGCTGAAAGAACATCTCAAAATGCTTTGATAGTTTCGCAATGGCCAGAATCAAAATCTTTTAATGAAAAATTAATTTCAGATTTTGATACAACAATTGAGGTAATTTCAGGAATAAGAACTATTAGAAAAGATAAAAATATTCCGTTTAAAGATACTATAGATTTAAAAATTTTAAACAATGACAAAGCTTCAAGTTATTTTGATTCAGTTGTTTCTAAACTTGGAAACATCAATACATTAGAATATGTTTCAGATAAAGTTGATGGTGCATTGTCTTACAGAGTAAATTCTAACGAATACTTTATACCAATATCAGGAAACATAGATATTGAAGCCGAAATTGCCAAATTAACAGAAGAATTAATTTACAATAAAGGATTTCTAAAATCGGTGCAAGCTAAACTATTAAACGAAAAATTTGTTGCTGGAGCACCAGAAAAAGTGTTAGAAATAGAACGTAAAAAAGAAGCCGATACTTTGTCTAAAATTACAACTTTAGAGCAGAGTTTAGCAGGTTTAAAATAAATAACAAATCCCAAGTTTTCGGCTTGGGATATTTTTTTTTTAGAAATTTATTTAAAAAAAACAGCTTCAAAATTTCTTTCAAAGCTGCTTTCCAAAAATTAACCTAACTAATTAACTAATCTATTGTTATTTCGGCCAAATTCTCGTTTTGTTTCACTTTTCCTAATTGAATAGTTTGAAGAGTTCGTTCGGTTTTTCCGTTGGCTTTGGTTGTATAAATTTCTACCATAACCGTTGTTGGACCATTTTCTGTAAGTGTTCTTTCTCCAAAATAATTGGTTTTAATCATGTATTTTCCTTTTACAGCATTGCGTAATAAATATTGTTCTGGACCATAACCTTGAGTAAAATCTTTAGAAAATCTTGCGCCAGCTTGAGTATCTCTGTGACCATAATAACATTCTTCGCCAGTTGGTTCAATTACATGCAAATCGATATCGGTATCCATTTGATTCCAGTTTAAGATAATTCTTATTTCGACTGGCATTTTATTTAAATATTTTTTATCTAATTTATCAGTTTTAATTCCTTTATGTTCTTGCATCATTCGGTTTAAATCCATTAATATAATATCTTCTACTCCTGAATATTGTCCGCTCATTTCACCATAATAATTTACTTCTAATGCTTTTATTAATTCATCAAAACCTGCTTGATATTGTTTATTATCTTCTAATGTTAAACCCAAATCTCGATGTGCTTGTGGTTCTTGCGCTCTCCAAATTGCCACTTGATTTGCGGTAAACAATGCATCATCAAAAGCTTCCCATTGACGCAATAAATAAGTTAAAGATTTATACAACTGATGGTTTTCTAATCCTAAATCGGCAATATTACTCAATACCAGCAGTGCTTTTTCTTTATCGCCATTGTCATAAAAATAATTGGCTACATCAAAGTAAAAATTTGGATTTGTTATTTCGTCATTTCTTAATTGCAAGTATGCCTCATACTTTTTATCGGCTGCAACATTTGCCAATACCTTTAAATAAATTCTATCTGGATTCCATTGATTAACCTTAGTTTTTTCCTTTTCAAAATAGCCATTTTCATTGTTTTCAATTGAAATTGAATCGGATGATTTCCAATTGTAAGTTCCGTTTCTTGAAAAACCGTTAGAATTTGTAACTCGTATTCCAGAAACTTTTCCTGCTAAAGTCTTATCTGATATTTTATTTGCAGAAACCTCTATACTTTCACTTTTTACAAGTTGCATTGACGAAGTTTGAACTACTCTTCGTTTTTTTACTTCTACACCGCTATCTTCATCATCTTCTTCTCTAGAATCTCTTTTTATTCCATTTGCACCAGTTATTAAAACTTCATCCAAAGTTGATGAAGAATTTTTCAGTCTAATGGTATAATTTGTTTGTCTTCCTATAGTCAATTGCTTAACTTCCATACCAATAAAAGAAATTACTAAAGTTTCGCCTTGTCTAGCATTTAGTGCAAATTTTCCGTCAATATCAGTTGCAACTCCTCTTGTAGTTCCTTTAACAACAACAGTTGCTCCAGGTAAACCACCAACATCATCAGTAACAACGCCTCGAATATTGCCAACCATTTTGATTGGTTTAGAAACAATAATTGGTTTTGGTTTTGGTATTTGATATTTAACATCATTATTCCACCAAGACATAAGTTGTTGATAATAATTGGCAACATTTTCCCAATTACTATATTTTTTGGCTTGAGCATTGGTAATTTGTTGTTTCATAATTTTATCAAATTCTTCACGCAATTCTGTAGGAGGAACTATGTCATATTGAATATAATCGTTTAAACTTTCTAAAACAATTAATGATGTGTTTTGAGTAATAAT
Source organism: Flavobacterium sp. (assembly GCF_043773265.1). Classification (GTDB taxonomy): domain Bacteria; phylum Bacteroidota; class Bacteroidia; order Flavobacteriales; family Flavobacteriaceae; genus Flavobacterium. The sequence continues at coordinate 12,191 of NZ_JAYVFH010000016.1, forward strand.
TCCATATTTTTTTCCTATAGTTTCAATTTCCTCAGCATTTTGCTTGTATTGAATTTCTAAAAAAGCAATCTTTTTCTGTGCCCAAAGTTTTTCGATACTAACTTCATTTGATGCTTGATTAGTAGCATCAATTAGTATAGTTTTTTCTAAAATTGGTGTTTCATTATATCCAAATTGCAATACAACTTCATTAGTAGCTTTTAATGAAATTCCAGCAACACTAAAACTTCCAGATGCTTGTGTTCCAACCATTGGATACATTTCAGTAACTAAATAATTATCTTTAACTCCAAGAAATTTCAAACTCTGAAAAACTAATTTATCCATTGCATCGGCAACTTTTAATTCATTCAAATTAATAAAATTACCAGCAGTTTTAATGGCATTATAATTCAAAAAAGCATAATCTGATGAAGTTAAGGAACTAATTGTATAAATTGGTTTTTTTATAGTTGGCAAAACATTGGAACTCAAAGATGATAATCCATCTGTAAAAAATAAATATTCATCGTGAGTTGGTAACTTTATTTTAGAAAAACGAGTTCCTCCATCATATTGAGTATTCACTAAAACAGATTTTAAAGCTGACCAATCTGCATTTTTTATACTATAACTATTCTTTTTTTCGAAAGCATATCCTAACTGATAAAGAGTTACTTCAACATTTTTTAAGTCAGAAAAATAAGCATCCAATAGTTGTAACTCTTTTTTCAAATTTCTTTTTCTACAACTCAGCGAAACATCCCAAATTAAACCAATAGATGTTAGATTTTTCTTGTGGATTTTAATATTTTCAAGAATTGTATTTGCATAAAAATAATGTTGATTGTTTACAGATTGGACTACTACACTCGGAATATCAGAACGAATTGGAATGGTAATCAACATCTTATCTTTGGGCTTATAATTATTCTTTTTTATAGAAATTTGATAACTTTGATTAATATTTTCTAATGCCAATAAACCTTCATCAGTTGTAATTGTTGGTTCAGATGAAGCACCAATTATAGCAACATTCAATTCAAAAATATCCAATTGAACTGGATAACTACTCAACATTTGATAAGACAAATGTGTAGCATCAAAACTGCTTAATTCTTGCTCATATCCAATAATTACAATACGTTCTTTGCCTGGCATCAAAGGATAAATTCGTGTTCTAAAATTATTTCCTTCAACTTTTTCTAATAATCCTGGATCAACTCTGCGATGTTCAATTGCTTCAAAAACTTGTTTTCCTTTATTTTTATTTACTGGAACAGCTTCACGCATTTTGCCATTAATATCAATCGCATATCTTGAAACAGAAACGCTTTCTGGCAACGGAAACATAAGCTCTGCTTCCATTTGACGATTGGTTCCGTTAAAAAAATGCATTTCGGTTGTTGTGTAAGCAATATTGCCTACAACTTTTACATTTACCTTTAGTTGATTCAATCTAACCAAAGAAGAATCTTTTCCATTTACATTCAATTGTGGACTTTGACTTTGAACAAAACAGCTGAAACAAAACAGCATAAATAAGATTACATTTTTCATAAATATCATTTTTTAGGTTTCTCACAAAAAGAGTTATAATTGTATAGAGAACTAATTTTATAAAAAGGTTGGGATGCTTGAAAAATAAATTTTATTTAAACTTGAAAATACTATGCGTGCATAACAATTATTTTTACTACATTTGAAAATCAAAATAAAATAACTATGGATTTTTCAGCTAAAATGCTTCGTGACGATGCCTTAAAAGGTAAAACAATAGTGGTAACTGGTGGCGGAAGTGGCTTGGGTAAAGCAATGACCAAATATTTTTTAGAATTAGGCGCAAATGTTGCAATAACATCTCGTGATTTGGAAAAGTTAAAAAATACAGCTGCTGAACTTGAAAATGCAACCAATGGAAAATGTTTACCAATTCAATGTGATGTTCGACATTATGACCAAGTTGAAGCAATGTTAGCCAAAGTAATTACCTCTTTTGGCAAAGTTGATGTTTTACTAAATAATGCTGCAGGAAATTTCATTTCTCCAACTGAAAGATTATCAGCCAATGCATTTGATACCATTATAGATATTGTTTTAAAAGGTTCTAAAAACTGTACTTTGGCTTTTGGAAAACATTGGATAAAAGAAAAACAAACTAATTGCAATGTATTAAATATTGTAACTACTTATGCTTGGACAGGTTCGGGATATGTAGTGCCAAGTGCAACTGCCAAAGCTGGAGTTCTTGCAATGACAAGAAGTTTAGCAGTAGAATGGGCAAAATATGGTATTAGAATGAATGCAATTGCACCTGGACCATTTCCAACAAAAGGTGCTTGGGATAGATTATTGCCTGGCGATTTAGCCGAAAAATTTGATATGGCTAAAAAAGTGCCTTTAAGAAGAGTTGGCGACCATCAAGAATTGGCAAATTTAGCTGCCTATTTGGTTTCTGATTTTTCTGCTTACATAAATGGTGAAGTTGTTACAATTGATGGTGGCGAATGGCTTCAAGGTGCAGGACAATTTAATATTCTTGAAAAAATTCCTCAAGAAATGTGGGATATGCTTGAAACTATGATAAAAAATAAAGGAAGTAAATAAGTGCTCAGTTGTCAGTAATCAGTTTTCAGTAATCAGTGTTCAGTAGTTAGTAAAACTTATTGAAATATTAGTTAATTATTTTTTTTCATATTTAAATTTCTATGTTCAAAACTGAAAACTGAAAACTGATTACTGAAAACTGATCACTGATCACTGAAAACTCAAAACTAAATACTAAATTTTACAACATTGTTAACAAATAACACTTTTATAAACCATAATAAATTGTATTTTTACCACTCAAAATTTGAATAAAATAAATGGGCAAAATCATTGCAATAGCCAATCAAAAAGGTGGTGTAGGAAAAACAACAACTTCGGTCAATTTAGCCGCATCACTTGGTGTATTAGAAAAAAAAGTTTTACTAATTGATGCTGATCCACAAGCAAATGCAAGTTCAGGATTAGGAATTGATGTTGACTTTGTTGAAATAGGAACTTATCAAATACTGGAACATAGCAATTTACCAGAAGAAGCAATTGTAAAATCGACTTCGCCAAATGTTGATATAATTCCAGCTCATATTGACCTTGTTGCCATTGAAATAGAATTGGTTGACAAAGAAAATCGTGAGTACATGCTAAAACAAGCATTAGAAAAAATAAAAGACAATTACGATTATATTTTAATAGATTGTGCGCCATCATTAGGTTTGTTAACATTAAATGCTTTAACAGCTGCAGATAGTGTATTGATTCCTATTCAATGTGAATATTTTGCATTAGAAGGTTTAGGTAAATTATTGAATACTATTAAAAGTGTTCAAAAAATACATAATCCTGATTTAGATATTGAAGGTTTGCTATTGACGATGTATGATTCAAGATTACGCCTTTCTAATCAAGTAGTTGAAGAAGTTCAAAAGCATTTTAACGATATGGTTTTTAAAACTATTATACAACGAAATGTAAAACTAAGCGAAGCACCAAGTTTTGGAGAAAGTATTATTGCATTTGACGCAACAAGCAAAGGTGCAAGCAATTACCTAAGTTTGGCAGAAGAAATTATTAAAAAAAACAGTAACTAGTTTATGGCAAAGGCAATAAAAAAACAAGCTTTAGGAAGAGGATTGTCTGCATTGTTAAAAGATCCTGATAATGACATAAAATCTATAAACGATAAAAATGCTGACAAGGTTGTTGGTAATATTTTAGAAATTGAAATAGATTCGATAGAAATAAATCCGTTTCAACCTCGTACAAATTTTAACGAAGAATCACTAAAAGAATTAGCTTCTTCAATAAAAGAACTTGGTGTTATTCAGCCAATTACAGTTAGAAAATTAGACTTCAATAAATACCAATTAATTTCTGGTGAACGTCGTTTACGTGCTTCTAAACTTGTAGGTTTGGATACAATTCCTGCTTATATTAGAATTGCAAATGATAATGAATCGTTGGTTATGGCTTTGGTTGAAAACATTCAACGACACGATTTAGATCCAATAGAAATTGCATTATCCTACCAACGATTAATCGAAGAAATTCAGCTTACTCAAGAACAAATGAGTGAACGTGTTGGAAAAAAAAGATCTACAATCACCAATTATTTACGACTTTTAAAATTAGATCCAATTATTCAAACTGGTATTCGTGATGGTTTTATTTCTATGGGACACGGAAGAGCTATGATTACTATTGAAGATCAAGACATTCAATCGGATATTTATCATAAAATAGTAAGTCAAAATTTATCAGTTCGTGACACAGAATCTTTAATAAAAAAATACCAAGAAGGTTTAAAACCAATTTCAACAATTGCAAAAAAATCTAATGCCTTTTCTATTGCAGACGAACAAAAGAAAGCGTTTACAAATTTCTTTGGAGCAAAAGTAGATGTAAAAGTGGCAGGAAACGGAAAAGGAAAAATTGCAATTCCGTTTCATTCAGAAGAAGATTTTAATAGAATTATCAAATTATTAAAAGCATAGTGATTAAGCCATTATACATATTTTTAATTGTTTTTCTCATAGGAAACACATCGATATTGGCTCAAGAAAAACTTCAAATTACAGAATCATTTATTGCAAAAGACACAATAAAAAAATCTAAAATAAATCCGCTAGCACCATCAAAAGCAGCATTTTATTCGGCTATTGTTCCAGGTTTAGGGCAAGCTTACAATAAAAGATACTGGAAAATTCCATTAGTTTATGGAGCAATTGGAACAGGACTTTATTCTTATTCCTTTAACAATAAAAGATACCATCAATATCGTGATGCTTATAAAAGAAGATTGGCTGGTTACAATGATGATAATTTACAGTATTTAGACAACAATCGTTTAATTTCTGGTCAACGTTTTTATCAAAAAAATCGTGATTTATCATTATTAATTACTGCCGGAATTTATATTTTGAACATTGTAGATGCAAATATTGATGCACACTTAATGCAATTTAATGTAAACGAAAACTTATCTCTTAGACCAGATTTACAACAAAATGAGATGGATAATAAACATAATTTGGCATTAACACTTTGTTTTAATTTTTAGATTTATTTAACTAATTCATTTGTAACATTTAGCAACTATTCGCAACCAATATAAAATATGAAATTAGCACTTCTTGGATATGGAAAAATGGGACAAGTAATTGAACGAATTGCTCTAGAAAGAGGTCACGAAATAATATTAAAAAAAACAAGTTCTACAACTTTTGAAGGAATAGAAAATGCTGATGTTGCAATAGATTTTAGTGTTCCTGATGCTGCAATTGAAAACATTTCAGAATGTTTAAATAAAGGAATTCCAGTAGTTTCTGGCACTACAGGTTGGTTAGAAAATTATGAAAAAATGGTTTCGCTATGTAATGAAAAAAAAGGTGCTTTTATTTATGGTTCAAACTTTAGTTTGGGAGTAAATTTGTTTTTTGAATTGAACGATTATTTGGCTAAAATGATGTCGAAGTTCAATCAATATCAAGTTTCAATGGAAGAAATTCATCATACACATAAATTAGACAAACCCAGCGGAACGGCAATTTCATTAGCAAACGGAATTATAAACCATACAAAACATAAAAATTGGTCAATAGAAAATTCGAAGCCAGATGATTTATTTATTGATGTTAAAAGAATAGATGCTATTCCAGGAACACATTCTGTTTTTTACACTTCAAATGTTGATACTATTGAAATAAAACATACTGCTCACAGCCGAGATGGTTTTGCCATTGGTTCAATAATTGCTGCAGAATGGCTGATTGGTAAGAAAGGCGTTTTTACAATGAAAGATGTTTTGAATATTGAAAATAACATTACTTTCTAATGTCATTATTTTCAATTTTTTTATCATCGAAATAATCGTCGAATTTTTTACCAAAATTATAAGTTAGAGTTAGTAATGCATTTGTAAAATTATTTCTTGAAACTCTACTTTCATGAAAATTATTAGAATTACTTGTATCTCGAGAAATAGTTGCATCATCACCAAGAAGATTTTGAATATAAAAACTCAAACCTAATTTTTCTTTAAATAAATTTGTTGAAATTGAAAAATCCAAATAAGGATAAGTTACTTTTTTTGAAAGAAGTGAATAATTCGGATTGCTATACGTTCCTGAAAATGAAACTGATACTTTATCTTTAAATAAATTTGTATAGATATATAATGAACTTTCAAAACTTACTCCATTATTTTTTTTTATTAATGCTGATAAATCTTGAGTTTCATATACATTATAGTTTAAACCAGAATCAATATTTAATCCAATTTTCTTAAATAATTGAGTCGAATAACCAAATTCAATTCCTGTTGAATTAAATTTAGATGCATTGTTTAAAGTTCTTATCAATAAATCTCCTTGTTTTTTATAAATATTTACAATAGAATTATTAATGTTTGTACTATATATTTTTATAGAATAATTTTCTAAATTAATTTCTTTATTAAATTTAAGGAAATGATAATTTCTTATTTGTTGATTAAGATTTGAATTGCCTTGACTGGCAATTCCAGGACTATATATTATTAGTGTTTCATTCAAATCATTAGGACTTGGTCTTAAAACTTTTTTAGAATAACCAATACTAACATCTGATTTATTTTTAAAATGATATAATGCATTTAAGGTAGGTAATAGTATATTATAATTCTTAAAAAAACTATCACTTTTATTACTAGAATACTCATAAGTAAATGATGTTTGAGTTGAAAGTTTTTCAGACCAATCATTATTAACTTCAAATGTACCATTATAAACATCTTGTTTTATATAAAAATCGGTATTTATAAAACTATAATTTCTATTTATATATTTTAAATCATATAATAAACTTGCTGATTTTTTAAATATTTTGATATTTTGAATTTCATAACATAAATTCCATGATAGTTCATTATTTTGAGATTTTACATCGTAATTATTAATTATGTCATTATTATTATATTCACTACTATAAAAATTACTTGTAATAGTATATTTTTTTTTAAAGTATAAAGTTTTATTTTCACCTGTTTTTTGTTTGTAAACAGATGAAATCTCTAATTCATTATTAGTTGTAAAATCTAAATTTTTATAATTATTAAAATTACTTAAATTTAAATTTGAAGTTCCTATTATATTTCCATTAACCTTGTAGCCACCATAATATCCACTTAATGTTAAATCAGATTTTTGAGAAAAATTTAAACCCATTCTGGAACTAATAGAATTTTGAGTAACTTTAGAATTGTTAATAAAATTTTGCACATAATATCCATCATTATCATTCCTAGTTAAATCATTTGTACTAATTTGATTATTCTTTAAATAACTAACATCTCCTTTAAAACTAAGAATTCCTTTTTTATAAACAAAAGATGGATTTGTCGATAAGTAATTATTTCTAACTCCAGTTGTACCACTTATAGACCCTTTAAAAAATTGCTGCTTTGTTTTTTTTGTAACAATATTTACAATTGCTCCCATAAAGTCAGTTCCAAAAGTAGAAGAAGGATTATTCATAATCTCAACCCTATCAATAGTTGACGTATTTAAATTTTTTATTTCATTTGGCATAGCTTCAATACCATCAATGAAAATTTTTGCTCTTAAATTTCCTTCAACAATAATTTCGCCACTTTCTTTATTACAATAAACATTAGGTATTGAACTCAATACTTCTGTTGCTTTAGAGTTTTTTATGAATTTTTTTTGATTAATTTTATATGATGATTTACTAGCAGAATGTGTTATTTTCTCATTCGCTTTTATGACAACTTCTTCCAAATATTCAATATTGTCATTTTCTAAAACAGCATCAAAAAACATTATCTCATCGGTAATTATCAACTTTTTAATATAAGGTCTAAATCCTTTATAGTTTACTTTTAATATTATAGTATCATTTATTAAACTATTAATACCGATAAACTTATAATCACCATTTTCATTTGAAACTGCAAATTTTGAATTTTCATCTATTTGCAATTCTATAAAAACTTCTGACAAGAAATTGTTTTCAGATTTTATTTTTCCTGATAAATCAATTTTTTTTTGTGAAAAAATAAATGAATAAGAAAGTATTAAAATAAATAAAAAGATTTTTTTTAAATGCATAAGTTTTAATGATAAATATATAAGTTTTTAAAAGATTTTTTTTAGAATTTAAAATAACTAAAAACTTTCCTGTTTAAAACAGGAAAGTTACAATTTAGCTTAGAAGCTCTAAATTAGTTGAAAATACTAACCTGGAATTACAGTTTTAGCACCAACAAGCCAGTGAGAACTTCCATCTGGTGATAATACTTTAACACAACCGCCTGTACTACCATTGCATCTAATAGTTGTAGCTGTCGCGTTAACATTAATAGAGCCAATAATTGCTAGCGTTACTCCGAACACTACAACAATAAATTTCATTTTTTGTTTCATAATTTAAAAAATTAAAGTTAATAAAAATTTCCATCATATATATCTCGAGAATTTAAAAGATGCATAATTAGTTTCAAATTTAAGAATTATCATATCCTGTTTAATATAAACATTTACAATATCGCTTGAACAGTAATTATTGTAGTTTAGCTTAAAACTTTGTATGTATTTCATATTTAATTTTGAATATTGATCAATGATTATTTTATCCTTTTCTTTTGATGCCATTGAAAATACATATATATTATTATCAGCCATGAATAATCCTGCATTTGTAAATTTCAAACCTGCACGACTATAATAACATTCATTATTTGCATTTTTAATTACTTTAGGCAAAGAAGTATTATCATTAGTATTTAATTCATTTAAAAAAAGACCTTTACCATTAAATATGAAAATTTTAGAATTTTTATCACAAGTATAAGATATTGAATTAATTTCTGCTTTTTGAAAATATCCACAATGCTCAACAACAGTTTCTGGTTTATATGATTTTGCATTAGTTTGCAAAATTTTTGAATCAAGTATTTTATTTTCTAAAATATCTAAAATAAAAAAACCTGATTTATAACTATTATTTCTAAATATCTCTCCAAAAAATAAATATTTATTTGAAACGTTATCTAATGAAATTAAAAAAGAAATATCCACATTTTTTATTTTAGTTTCAATAATATTTTTGTTAATTATATCGTATTTATA
>NZ_JAYVFH010000017.1:0-3143 GCF_043773265.1 Flavobacterium sp.
GGTAAAAATAGAAAAGCAGTAGCTTAGTTTTTATGGCAAAACAATCAGCAATAGAACAAGACGGAGCAATAATTGAAGCATTATCAAATGCGATGTTTCGTGTTGAATTAGAAAACGGTCATATCGTTATTGCGCACATCTCTGGTAAAATGCGAATGCATTACATCAAGTTGTTACCTGGTGACAAAGTAAAACTAGAAATGAGCCCCTACGATTTGTCTAAAGCAAGAATTACTTATAGATATTAAAAAGCAATAAGCAATAAGCAATAGGCAGTAAGCAATGCCTAATGCCTAAAGCATAAAGCCTAAAGCAATTAACAATGAAAGTAAGAACATCAGTTAAGAAAAGAAGCGCAGAATGTAAGATTGTGCGTAGAAAAGGAAGATTATACGTTATTAACAAAAAGAATCCTAGATTTAAACAAAGACAAGGATAATTATGGCAAGAATAGCTGGGGTAGATATACCTAAAAACAAAAGAGGTGTTATAGCACTTACCTATATCTTCGGAATAGGAAAAAGTAGAGCTATTGAGATTTTAGAAAAAGCTCAAGTAAGCCAAGATATTAAAGTTCAAGATTGGAATGATGACCAAATCGGAGCAATTCGTGATGCGGTATCTTATTACAAGATTGAAGGTGAACTTCGTTCAGAAACTTCATTAAACATTAAACGTTTAATGGATATTGGATGTTACAGAGGAATTCGTCACAGATCTGGTCTTCCATTAAGAGGACAAAGAACTAAAAACAATTCTAGAACAAGAAAAGGTAAAAGAAAAACTGTTGCTAACAAGAAAAAAGCAACTAAATAGTAAATAATATGGCTAAAGCAAGTACAAAAAAACGTAAGGTTATTATTGAATCTTCAGGCGAAGCTCATATTAGTGCAACCTTTAACAACATCATTATTTCTTTAACAAATAAGAAAGGTGAAGTTATTTCTTGGTCTTCTGCAGGTAAAATGGGTTTTAGAGGTTCTAAAAAGAATACTCCATACGCAGCTCAAATGGCAGCAGAAGATTGTAGTAAAGTAGCATTAGAAGCTGGATTAAAAAAAGTAAAAGTATATGTAAAAGGTCCAGGTAACGGAAGAGAATCTGCTATTAGATCTATACATAATACTGGAATTGAAGTAACAGAAATTATTGACGTTACACCAATGCCACATAATGGATGTCGTCCTCCAAAAAGACGTAGAGTTTAATTTTATATTGAATTTATTCTGAATTTATTTCAGAATCTCAATATCTAATATAATTAAGTATAACAAAGATAGAACTAAGATTATCGAAGGATTTAAGACCTGAATTCATAATCTCTATCTAAAAACAATTTAAAATGGCAAGATATACTGGTCCAAGTACTAAAATAGCTCGTAAATTTGGCGAAGCTATATTCGGAGAAGATAAATCCTTCGAAAAAAGAAATTATCCTCCAGGCCAACATGGAATGGCTAAAAAAAGAGGAAAAAAATCTGAATATGCAGTTCAATTGATGGAAAAGCAAAAAGCTAAATATTCTTATGGAATTTTAGAAAAACAATTCCGAAATTTATTTGAAAAAGCAGCAGCTTCTAAAGGTGTAACAGGTGAAATCCTTTTGCAATTATGTGAAGCTCGTTTAGATAATGTCGTTTTTAGAATGGGAATCGCTCCTTCTAGAAGAGGTGCACGTCAAATTGTATCTCACAGACATATTACAGTAAACGGTGAATTAGTAAACATTCCTTCTTACCACTTAAAACCAGGTGACAAAGTTGCAGTTCGTGAAAAATCTAAATCATTAGAAACAATTGAGCGTTCTTTATCTAATTCTAGTCATGTATATGAATGGATTACTTGGAATAAAGATACAATGGAAGGTACATTTGTAACTGTTCCTGCAAGATTACAAATACCAGAAAATATTAAAGAGCAGTTAATCGTCGAATTGTACAACAAATAATAATTGACACTAGTCTAAATTATGGCAATATTTAATTTTCAAAAACCCGATAAAGTTATCATGATCGATTCAACCGATTTTGAAGGTAAGTTTGAGTTCAGACCTTTAGAACCAGGATACGGATTGACTGTTGGTAATGCACTAAGAAGAGTTTTACTTTCTGCTCTAGAAGGTTATGCAATCACATCTACAAGAATTGATGGTGTTGAGCATGAGTTTTCTACAATTTCAGGAGTTGTTGAAGATGTAACTGAAATTATCCTTAGTCTTAAACAAGTACGTTTTAAACGTCAAATTGAAGATATCGATAATGAATCAGTAACAATTTCTTTAACTGGTAAGGAACAAATTACAGCAGGTGACTTCCAAAAATTTATTTCTGGATTTCAAGTTTTAAACCCTGAATTAGTAATCTGTAACCTAGATTCAAAAGTTAATTTCAATATGGAACTAACAATTGAAAAAGGTAGAGGTTACGTTCCTGCAGAAGAAAATAAAAAACAAAATGCAGCAATAGGTACAATTTATACAGATTCTATTTTCACTCCTGTAAAGAACGTGAAATATGCAATTGAAAACTTCCGTGTAGAGCAAAAAACAGATTACGAAAAATTAGTTTTTGAAATAAAAACCGATGGATCAATAAATCCAAAAGATGCACTTACAGAAGCAGCAAAAGTATTAATTCACCACTTTATGTTATTCTCCGATGAGAGAATAACTCTAGAAGCTGACGAAATTGCACAAACAGATTCTTATGATGAAGAGTCATTACACATGAGACAATTGCTTAAAACAAAGCTTGTTGATATGGATCTTTCAGTTAGAGCATTGAATTGTTTGAAAGCGGCTGAAGTAGATACACTTGGAGATCTTGTATCTTTCAATAAAAATGACCTAATGAAATTCCGTAATTTCGGTAAAAAATCTTTGACAGAACTTGACGAACTTGTTGCTATCAAAAATTTAACTTTCGGAATGGATTTAGCAAAATACAAATTAGATAAAGAATAAAGCACTCCATATTTTGCGCTCCAAAGTGGATCGATGCAAGATGAAGTCATAAAAAACACGTCATGAGACACGGAAAAAAATTCAATCACCTTAGTAGACAAACAGGCCACAGGAAAGCAATGCTTGCAAACATGGCTTGTTCACTAATAGAACACAAACGCATCAACACAACAGTTGCAAA
>NZ_JAYVFH010000018.1:0-4520 GCF_043773265.1 Flavobacterium sp.
TGTAAAAAGTCCAAAAGTCCTGAAATGGTCTTTCAGGACTATTTTGTTTTAGAGCATTTTGTCGATGTCTATTCTTTTATGGGGTTTCGGACGTTTTTCGGTTCTTGAAGGTGTGAGTATTGTTTTTACTGTTTCAGGACTTATTTCTTTTCCGTCTTTATCAACATAAGAATTTACGATAATTGCCACCAAGTCATTCACTGAACCATCAATCATTGATTTTCCATCTACAAATAACTCTCTTGTAAACTGGTAATGGATATCAATAAACTGGTTTAGATTGCAATTAATTTGCATCTTTTTAAATGGTAATTGGTTTTGATTTTGTTCTCTTTTGGTTTGTTCTACAGCCGCTTGTAATTTTTGTAATGCATAAATATGCTCAATTTCTTTAGCACATTGTGCATCATACATTGGCGTTTTTTGATTGATAAATTCGATACTTGCTTGTTGGTATTCAAACAATTCTTTAGTTAACAATAGTATTTTTTCTTCATCACTTTGACAAGTAATTAATTGTTTTTTTAATTCGTAAAACGAAAAATGACGGTCTTCACTTTCGGCATTTATGAATTTCTTTGGTGTTTTTGCAATTGGTTCTTTTACGCTCGAAGATTGCAGCTCTGAACGTTTTTTTTCGATTAGAAAATAGAGTTTATTGTATCTACTCATTGCCGTTTTGGAGCTGAAAAAAGCTTCATTGTTGGCTAAAAGTTTTTCGAGTTTACAAATCCATATTTCCGGGTTCTTTACCTGGTTGAATTGATAATCGATAAATGCAGGGAATTGAGATTGTTTGAGTTCTAAAATTTTAGCAATTAAAGCATTGCAATAATTCTGAATGTTGATTTTGTCTTCAACGATTATATCAAATAAAGGATTTTTGGACAGAGCCGTAGGCACTGCCAATAATTCTACAAACGGAGCTGTTTGCATATTTTGATCCTTTGAGTTCAAATTGTAATATGTTTTTTTTGTTATTCATTTGGTATTGAAAGGTAATAAAAAGCTGTTTTAAATTGTTTGCTTTTTGGAATTCCTAGTGTTTTAAACCAGAGTTCGCTTATCACTCGTTTCGAATGCTTTAAAAATTACTTGTTTACTTTGTTGTAAAGTTATAAAATAAAAAAAATCCTTGTTAAAGGATTTTAGTTGAAGTTATTAACAATCGTTTAACTTCAATAAAATTAATACTTAACACGATATTTAAAAAATATAGTTGTCTACCGCTTTATCTAGTTCTTCGCTTATGATTTTAGCATATATCTGCGTTGTGCTGATGTTTGTATGGTCCATTAATTTAGAAACGTGCTCAATTCTCATTCCATTATTTAATGCATTTGTGGCAAAACTGTGTCTTGATAAATGGAAAGAAAGTGGAAACGGCAGTTTCATTATTTTACCCATACGGTTGAGTTGGAAATTGGCGGAATGATTTTCTCGTGAAGAAACGAAATATCGCATTTCTTCGTTCTTATTGTAGCTTACTTTATCTGTTATTATCGGGAAAATATAATCATCGTGCTGTCTGTCTTCCTTGATGTATTTATTTAAAATATCAATCGCAACCTTACCAATTTTAAACTGGTGCAGTCTTCCTGTTTTGCGGATTACTTTTTTAATTCTTTGCTCTTCAATATTGTAATTGGTGTATTGCAGCTCGATAACATCACTAAATCTTAATCCTCCCGCGTAAATTGAGAAAATGAATAAATCTCGCCATAGATCGGCTTTTCGTCCTTCCTTTAGCTCTAAATTGGTTAATTTTTCGATTTGGTCTTTATTTAGGAAAACTCTTTTTTCAGTATCTTTTCTTAATGTCAGTTTGTTAAATGGGTACATATATTCCGGAATAATATCTTCTTTGATAGCTTCCTTAAACATTATCGCCAAAATCATAATTGAATAGCGTTGCGTGGTGGCTCCGTTTTTTAAAACATTTCCCATATGTGCCATATAATCTTTTAAAACCGAAACCGTAATATCATCAAAATAAACATCCTTGCTTCCTACATAGTTTTCAAATTTCTTGGTGTACAACGTGTAGTTTTTATAAGTTCCGAATGATACGCTGCCTTTTATTTTTTCACATCTAGCATAAGCATACTCAAAAAAGTTTGGCACTTCTTTTCCCTTGATGGCATCTTTTAACTTACTGATTGAAATGGATTTTACTTTACGCTCCATATCCGCAACCTGACCTTCAGCATCAGCAATTTTTTGAGATAAGTTGGCATTCATCCTCGCGCTGTTTGGATGGTTCTTTTTTACTTTCTGCTTTAGTTCATCCCACTCGTTCTCTTTGAGTTTCACTCCAGCAGTGATAAATTTCGTTTTTCTATCTTTTATAATTCTTATGTACAATGGACTGTGTCCTGTTTGGTCTGCCTGGTGTGTTCTTAAAATTAGTTTAATTGAAGCCATAAAGTTAGGAATTTAGAAATGTTGTACTATATTTGTAAAGCAATGCGAAAGAGTGAAAGTATTGTAAATACTGGGTTTTCAATTGGGTGCATCGTGATACGAAGGTACAACATTAGGTATAACAAAACAAGTATTACGTTGCTTTTTGTTGCTTAAAATTGCATAGTCTATTTTTATAAAGTCAATAAATACAATGCTTTAAGTGCAAAATGAAACTGGCAGTAACAAAATGAGGATAACAGCGGTTTGGCGCAATTGGGGTTTTAGGCAAACTTTAAAGTTGGTTTTGTGTTTGGAAGTTCAGTCTTTAATTTATACATTTGGCTAACCAAATCCCCAACTGACGCCAAGCCACGAGACGTTAGTAGCAATTAAAAAAAACGTAAATAATGAAGACAGTAATTCAAATATTAATAGCAATTTTATTATCAACTTCTGTTAAAAGTCAGACATATATAAAAAACTTCTTGGGTGAAGGTTTTTTAAAATACAAAGGACAAAAAGTAATAATTGATACCAATATAAAACATCCATTGAGCTTTACAATGTGTTTCTATCCGTCAATAAAAAATTTTAAAGAAGGCTATAGATATGAAATATTATTTCCTGATGAAAAAGGTTCAATAAGAACCTCGAAAGACAGTTTGAAAAATAATGAATATTTATTAAATAATATTTTTACTATTGATAGCATTGAATGGAATGAGAAGCAAAGATGTTCAGTTTTAAATAATCCAATATTTGAATTATTAAATATTACTACAAAACAAAAAATATATTATCAATATAATTGTGAATACGTAGATAAATTCCCCTTTCTAATTGATTTGCCAATTCCACAAATCAAACAAGAACCTTGCATTGAAATAGAAAAAGAAATAGATGATTTTACAAAAGAAATTAAATTTAGTTCCCCATTAATGGTTGAGAATTCAATTTCGCCAATAATTATTTATAAGCACATTAAGAATGGTAAATCAGTTTACTATTTAAAATTAAGAACTTATGGCAGTACAGTTAATGTTAATGAAAAAGGTGTAATTATTTTATTTCAAGATGGAACAAAATGGGCAAGAACTGAAGAAATAGATGTGGATGCCAATGGTGGTGGTTTTGAATATTCTGCTTTTATAACTTTGACGTTAGCAGACCTAAACACATTTTCAACAAAGCAAATTAAAAAATTTAGACTTTATATTTATGACCATGAAATTGATTTAGAATTTGCTGATAAGTTCAAATCTTATGTTCAGTGTCTTAAGAAATCAAAATAGTACCAACAATAAAATTGAATAGTTAATAACATGGCTAAAGCAAAACCTAAAATAAAATCTAAATCTGTAAAATCAGAAATAGAAGCTAAAATTGAAAGCCAAAATATAATTGGAGAAGCTAATGAGGGAGGCTATCAACCAATTAGGTTTACAAGAATAAAGTACAAAGCTTCAACCGATACTCATATAGACATAAGAAAATTCCAAAGAGCAACGACAGCTGATGAAGACGGCGAAGAGGAAGATAAATTCTATCCAACTAAATTAGGATTTAGATTTCCTGAACGAGAGTTTGCAAAAGTTATTAAAGAATATACTTTAATGCCAAAAACTTATGTTCATCCAGAAATAGTTAAAAAGAGTTTTAAACTTTTAGAAGGTGGACATTATGAAAGTGCAGTTCTTCAAGCATTCAAATGTATAGAAACAAGAATTCGTAAATTAACAAAAGCTGATGCAGAGGATGTTGGGATAAAACTGATAAGAAAAGCATTTAATTCAGAAAATGGTTGTTTGACTGATATGAATTTACCAGTTTCTGAAAGAGAAGCATTTTCAAACTATATTTCAGGAGCATTTGGATATTATAAAAATCCTTGTTCTCATAGAGATGTAGAACTTGATTTTATTTCCACTTTTGATAGAATTGTAGTCGCAAGTGACTTATTGAAAATAATTGACAAATCAGATAAAGACAAACCACCTTTCTAACATTAACTGCCACTAACAGGGGTTTTGCAAAAGCTGGGCTTCAGTGCTAAATTGAACATTTGGAATTCTAATGAACATTGTGCTAAATTTGAACATTCGTACTTCTAAACC
>NZ_JAYVFH010000019.1:0-4287 GCF_043773265.1 Flavobacterium sp.
GTATTTCAACCCATTTATCAATAATGGTTTTACAAAGTTTGCTTTGATGTAATGGATTTGGAATATTAATAATTCTTCTTGATAGATTGACTTTTGGAATTGAAAAAACAACCCATTTAGACTCTTTATAGTTTAATCTATTTGGCCTTGATAAAGTATTGAATTTTGCATTCCAAGCAGTATTTATTGTGTCAATTTTATCAGAAAAAGTCACACTTTCAAATGGAGGAGGAAGTTCTTTCGGAATACATCCTAACTTAAGTAATTCTTTTTCTGTCATTTATACGTTTGGCGGATTCAAGACCTTAATGCAACAAGGTCAGTTAATATTGTAATAATCAAATTTAGTTTTTTATTTCATTTTTTCATCATTTCAGAATAACTTTTTTGGCTTTTTAAAAGAGCCAAAAGTTATTTCCGAAATAGGCTTGGTTTATGCTGCATAGTTAGTGATTTCCTGGTTCATAATTTCATTAGGCGTTTTGTAAGCTAGAATCTTTCTAGGCCTATTGTTTAAGCTGTATTGCGCTTGTTTAAGCTGTTCAATAGTTATTTTGTTGAAGTCAGTTCCTTTCGGGAAAAAACGTCTAATTAAACCGTTAGTGTTTTCATTAGTTCCTCTTTCCCATGAGGAGTATGGATTAGCAAAAAAGATATCCATTCCAGTGTTGTTTGCAAGCCATTTGTGATTAGCCATTTCCATTCCGTTGTCGTAAGTCATTGATTTTAAAATGTATTTGGGTAATGAATTTAAGTATTTAGCGAATTGTTGTGTGACGGTTTCAGATTTTCTGTTTTCTAATTTGATAATGAAAGTGAATCTAGTTTTTCTTTCAACGATAGTTCCGATTGCACTTTTTTGTCCTATACCAATCATTAAATCTCCTTCCCAATGTCCAACTTCAAGGCGTAATTCAACGTGTTGCGGTCTATGGCTGATATTGACTTGGTCTTTAATTCGGACTCTGTTTTTACCAAATTTTCTATTCTCTCTTCTTTTGTGATGATGATAGGGAAGAAGCTTGATTAGTTTTTTGCCCAAATAGGATTGTCTGTGCCTATAAATATGCTGATAAATAGCTTCGTAAGATATTGACATTACTGGGTCATTTGGATACAGAACTTTGATTCTGCCACCAATTTGTTCAGGACTAAATCCGGATAATAATCCTTTGTATACAAATAGTTTCAGTCTTTTGTAAGTATTGATTTTGTCTTTATTTCTTTTGTTTAAATAGTCCTGTTTAGCAAAGAAATCAGCTACATCGGCATCGTACTTATCAGAAGGTTTTTTAACCCAAGTATTGACTTCACGAGTAATTGTAGATCTGTTTCTATTTAGATACTTAGCAATGTAACTTTTGGTCTTGTTTTCTTTGAGTAAAGTCTCAATAACAATCCGTTCATTTAAGGTTAATCTTCTACGTAGTTTTTCCATAATTCAACAAAGATAAAATTTATCATTTGTTGCATTAAGTTATTGAATTCGTCGATTCTGCGATAGTATTGCTGATAACGTTCTGCCGCTTGGTGAGGTTTCGAACTTCGTAACCGTTTATTTTCAATTAAGACAAAATTTCTTGCGGAACGTGAACGTGAATTTATCACAAAATTCGCAATCTTGCCAAACGGCTGTTAACTGCTGGCTTTATTTATTTTTTGCTCTATCTGATAATAATTTGTTTGTTGACATATCCAGTTTTTCTTCGATTTCTTTTAACTTTTTAAATTCCATTTTGTGGAGTCTTGAATGTTCAACAACCTTAAATTTGATTAATCTTTCTGCCGTTTTAGAAAAGCTTTTTTCTGAAATCCTTTTTTGTATTTCATCTAATCGTAATGATTTCGCATACCACATATTAATACCTTGGTTTACTATAAAAGTTGATGGGGTTTTCTCTCTATTACTAACATTTTCAGCAATTTGTAGTAAGTTATTTGAGCCCAAAGAATGAATAGCTTTTGTTATGAAACCGTGAATTACTCCAAAATTTAAATTCCAAAATATTTCTCGTGCAAATTGTTCAACCTTTGCTTTATTCAATTCTTTTTCGTCATTCTCTTTCCTTTCATCATTAATTTGATTTATTCGGTCTTTAACAAAATCAATAAACTCGATTTCAGTTTGTTCATTTTTTATTATTTCAAAAAAGGATGATAAAATTCTCAAATGTACTTTCAAACCTTGTTCATAAATATATTCCAATCTTTCTAAAGGAAGAGAACCTGATCTATTTTTTATTATCATTCCCATTACTTCTACTGTCTTTATGCTAAATCTTAAGTTTGTAACTAAGTCAGTTAGGTCTTCATCGTTGACTTCTGGTTTGCTTTTATCATCGTTTTCATTTTCTTCTATTTCGGATTTTGTTATTAATGCTTTCTGACGTTCTTCTGTAGGATTGTGTTCATATGATGGTAGAATTGATTTAACAATTTTATCTTCGTGTTTATCGAAGAAATCTAATTCATCTGTTTCTAAAGTTGAAGGTTCATATTTTTCAAAAAGCATTTCTGCGCTTAATAATAATTCATCAAGTAAATAATTTGATTTGGAATGATGAGCAATGAATATTGTGATGTAGGCATTTTCATCTTTGTGAATATTTGATATTATTTTGGTTACTAAACCTTTTTGTTTATCAATATTTTCTGAAATGTATTTTGCTATAAAAAAATAATAAATGTATGTATAACAGAAACTAAATTGATTAAAGCTGTCAAATCGACAAATGTTAACATTATTTAATACTTTTAATATGTCATTTAATGGAATTGGTAAATTAAAGTTTGCTTTATATCTTTCTATGAAAATTTGAAATTTATCGTTTGGTAAACTATTACTGCCGTTATCATAAATGTAGAAGGCTAATTCAGTTAAAAAATTTGAATAAATATCTATTTGGTTGTTGTTAACACCTTCTTTTCTCAAATAAAGATATATTAGAGCTTGATAGCAATGCCCTTGCGATGTTATATCTTGGTCTAAAGGCTTTTGAATATCTTGTGCAGCAAGTAATGATAAAATGAAGAATGGATATGAAGGCATTATACCTTTGCCGAAAATAACACCTAATGAATTTTCAATCATTTCTGTTTTTTCATCTAGGCTTTGATTTAAATGATTTGGATTTATTTCAATTAAATCATTTTCTTTTATTTGAATCCATTTTCTAATAAGTTTGTCTCTTTCTAATGGAGAAAATTCTCTGATTTTAAATTTATTGTAATCTTTTATTAGATTTTGGTTTTTAATATTCAGCCCAAAAATATCATCTACAATAAATACCTGATATTTAAAATCTCTGAAGGATTCGATATATTTATCTTGATGTTTTGCAAAATGAAAATTGTCAACAATTGGAATTATTCTGTTTTGTTCAATTTCGTTGAAAGAAATATTGTCGTATTGCTCTTGAAATGATTTTTCCAGTTTTGCTAAAGGATTTCCTAAAAATAAATTATCGTCTTCTACGTAAACAGGAATGTAGTTTAGATTCAGATATATTTTATAGATAATTTTGCATATCGTTGTTTTCCCAGCTTGATTTTCCCCTGCAATTATTATTTTATTAAAATTTAATATTTCAGTTATTAAATTTTCTGAATCATATTTTTGCGCAATTTCAACATCATCATATTTTTTTAGTTTTGGAAAAACATAAATATCTTTTAGTTCAACAGTTTCTTTATTATGATGTGATTTTGATAGAATATCAGCACTATTTAAGAAAGAATTAAAACTATCATTTAGTTTTAATTGTTTAATTTGATTTATTGATTTACAAACAGGTTTAACCCATTTAATAACATCCAACCAACCATCATTTTGGTCGTCAAACTTTGTAATCGGTTTACCGTCAGTTGGAGTAGCTAATAGTTCACTTAATTCAAGATGTTCTGTCCAAGCACAAGGACTTAAAATAATAGGAATTACTCGAATTCCTTTGCTGTTTTTTAAAATTAAAGCATCATTTTTTTCTTTAATACAAGCGTTTGAAGCTAAAAAATTATCAGAAATCATCAAACAAATGATATCTGCGTTCTCTAGAGCATTATCAATATTTTCTTGAAAATCTTCTCCTGTATTAATTTTTCTATCTATCCATTCAGTAATTAATCCATTATTTTTTAATGGAGAAAGATGATTAAGAAATTTCGAAATTAATGTTTCGTCTTTGTGACAATAGCTTATAAATATTTTTATCATTTTAGTTTCAATTTATCGAATTCGTTGTTTCGGAGGAAGCTTGCAGTTAACGTCTCGTGGCTTGCAGAAGTTGGGGA
>NZ_JAYVFH010000020.1:0-3110 GCF_043773265.1 Flavobacterium sp.
TTTTAAATCCGTAAGAGTATGATGGAAGAGTTGGATTTATTGAAAAAAGATTGGAAAGGAAAGCTGGAAAATGGTATTGTAAAATTCACAAGCCATTCGCTTCATTAAAAAATGTATCTTGTAACAAAATCTCAAATTGAGTTACTAACATAGTTATGGGTGAAGGTTTGGAACAGTCTTTTGTGAAACAACTTAAGGATAATCAGAATATTATCCATAAAATATGTCGCCTTTATACTAGTGGTAATGATGCTCATAAGGATTTATTTCAAGAGATAACAATTCAATTATGGAAGGCGTTTCCTAAATTTCGTGGTGATTCCAAATTTTCTACTTGGGCATATCGTGTTGCACTGAACACTGCGATTACTTTATATAGAAAAAGCACTCGAAGTGTACAAACTGTTGATTATGAAAAACATAGCTTTTTGATAAGTCAAGAAGATTATAACTCTGATGAGGAAGAACAAATAAAATTAATGTATCAAGCAGTATATCAATTGAATGACATTGAAAAAGCATTAATTTTTATGTATTTAGAAGATAAAGATTATACAGAAATTGCAGAAACTTTAGGAATAAGTGAGGTTAATGCAAGAGTGAAAATGAATAGGATTAAGGGTAAATTAAAGAAAATTTTAAATCCGTAAGAGTATGATGGAAGAGTTGGATTTATTGAAAAAAGATTGGAAAAAGAATGAAAATTCTTTTGAACAGGTATCTGAAGTTGAAATTTATAAAATGTTGCATAAGAAGTCTTCTTCTATTGTGAAGTGGATTTTTTATATCAGTTTGATAGAACTTGCTTTAGGTTTTGTAGTTAATATTGCTTTATCATTTACAAAATATGATACTCAAAATAATGAATTTTTTAAAAAATGGGGTATTTATAACTATTATATAATATTGACAGTAGTTATTTATATAGTTGTTTTCTACTTTATTTATAAATTTTATTTAATGTATAAAAAAATATCTGTAGATGATAGTACTAAACAACTATTAACCACAATATTAAACACAAGAAAAGTTGTAAAAGATTATGTTATTTTTAATTTAACATCATTTGCATTAATATTTATTACCATTTTTAGTATTGGTTTTTATCATATTTATATTGATACGATGTTAAAAAAAGGCATTGAAAATCCAGAGTTTTCATTTAAAATTTTGATAATAAGCTTATTGATAATAATTTTAGTTACAGGAATATTCACATTAGTATTTTGGATTTTTTACAAATTACTTTATGGTATTTTACTAAAAAAATTATTAAGAAATTATAATGAATTGAAGAAAATAGATTTATAAAAACAAGTTTTTAATTCTAATATTCCCATTGTCTAAGCTTATTTAATTTTTCTTGTTCATCTATTTCTTCTACAGGAATAACTTTTAGAAATGATTGATGTTGCTCTATGGCGTATTCTACTTTTTCTACAATTTCGTCAATTGTATCATTTTCATAATCAATTTCAAGTGGTTCTTTAATTATAAATGATTGTAGAATTCCTTTCTTTTTTAATCGTAATCCTTTTTTGTCAAACGAACGTCTAAAACCATCAATAACAATTGGAACAACAATTGGTTTATGTTGTTTAATAATATGTGCTGTTCCTTTTCTAACTGGCTTAAAAGACTTTGTTGTGCCTTGCGGAAATGTTATTACCCAACCATCTTCTAACGCAATTTTTATATTTTCGGTATCGTTTGGATTTATTTCTTTTTTTTCGGTAACGTCTTTTCCTTTGGCGCGCCAAGTTCTTTCAACAGATATTGCTCCAACATAGGCAAGAATTCTAGGTAACAAACCAGATTGCATGGTCTCTTTGGCAGCTACATAATAAATGTTTAATTTAGGATTCCATAAATAACCCACATTTTTTATATTGTCTTCTCTACCAGAAAGACTGGCGTTAAAAACGTGAAACATAGCAACAACATCAGCAAAATAGGTTTGATGATTGGATATAAAAAGCACATTTTTATCTGGTAAAGCTCTAATAATTTCAGAACCATCTACTTGCAATTCGTTAAATCCTCTGTAACGTCTGTGAGTAACTCCTCCAAAAATTCGGATGAGCCATTTTTTTATAAATAATATATGTCCGAAAGGATTTCTTTTAAATAACCCCATAATTTAATAAAAATTTAGATTTACAAACTTACAAAAACTAATTATTTATAAAACCAATAATATTATTTCTTTTAACTCATAAAAATAATTTCAGCATCTCTTCAAACATTTTCATTTAATTTTTAAAAAAAATATACATCTATAAATTTTAAAAATGAAGATTCTATTTTGTTATAATTAATTAAATCTTTTTGAAACTAATAAAAATTGATGTGAAATATTAAATCAATTAATTGAAAAACATAAAACAAGAAACATCCATCAGAATATAATAATTCATACTAATAATTATAATGGCTATTTTATCTGTATTAGATTCAGATGCTAATATTAATAGAATTACACCTAAATTATTTTAATTTTTATTCTAATTTAGAATCTAAATCTAATTCAAATCTTGAATTTTTAATTTCTCATATTTCATCTGTAACTAACTTCAATAACAAAACAAAATGGATTATTGAAATTACCAATATTCAAAAAAAAGATGATATTACTTTTAAAATGATTGATAATATAATTTACTTAAAGGAATTTGATAATAATCGGAAAATGTAATAACTTGAGAGATAAAAGGTAAAATTATGGGTGTTATTATTGATCTATATGTTATTCGATTAGCTCCCAGAATTTGATTAATATTTAAAAGTAAAGCTGAAAATATAATTGAAACGCAATTAATAAATTTGATTCTTAAAAAAAAATTTGGTACGAAATCGGAATGGCAAAATCATTTTTAGGAAGAGAGATTTGCAAACCTACAAAACCTAAATGTGATATTTGTTTAATGCAAATTCATTACAATTATTATAAAGCTAATTTTTAATAATTTTAAGATTTAAAGAGATTTTTTTATACTACAAAATGATCTATAAAAAAACCCTATCCAAATAGAATAGGGTTTTAAAGAAAGGCGGCGACATACTCTCCCACAAATTGCAGTACCATCTGCGCAATCGGACTTAACTTCTCT
>NZ_JAYVFH010000021.1:0-3197 GCF_043773265.1 Flavobacterium sp.
GCTGATAGATTTGTTGTTACATGTGTTTGAATCTTTTTAGTTGTGAAAATATCATACCTGCTTAATAAAACCTCTGCCATCACATTACATTCGTTTCCATAATATTTTAGATTGTTTTCTGTTCCTAAATCATCGAAGCATATTGTTTTGGGTTCGAATTCATATAGTTTTCCTTTGCTGTATTTGTGAATGATTTGGTAACCGTCCTGGATAAATTCAAAGCTGATGTCTCGACACGGTTTCACTAAAAATTTATGCTCTATTGGAGTTAGGTATTTCATCAAATTCATTAGTGATGTTTTGCCACAACCAACTGGTCCAGAAAGTAAAATTCCTTTATTGAGGTTAAGGTTGTATTGGAAACAAGTTGCTTCGTCTTTCATAAAGTAGGCGATTAGTTTATAAATTATGGGATAATCGATTTTAAGGATTTTGAAATGATTTCCGTATAATTCAATTCCTTTTGCTTCGATCCATTTTATAACTTCAGGATAGCTGTAGTGTGATTTAATTTCGTTTTCCATAACTAAAAATTTAACCGTAAAGTCCGCAAAGATTAACGCAATGTTCACAAGGAAGTTGAAACAAGTTCAGCTTAAAGTGGCTCTGAATAATCTTTGTTTGTTCCTGTGTTGAGGTGTTTTGCTCTGTTGGATTGTTGTTCATTTGAAATGAATTTTGATGCGTTTATTATCCAATTTTGTGCTGCTGCTTGCCAATCGACCATTGGTGTTTTACCACCAACTAACCAACCGTTGCTTGAGAAGTAATTGAAAAATTTAATTGCTTCAAGTTCTGGAAAGTGTTGTTCAAGAAAATAAGCTTTGACATTTTCGATTGTTGGCTTCTCGACTGCGCTCGAAGTGACAAGAATATCTTTCTTTTTTTCGCGCAACTTTTTTTCTTTTTCAGTAGTTTCGTTTTTTAAAAAACCATCATCAATTTGAAAATTTTTTGCTTGCTTGTCCAAGTTTACAATCTTTAAATCGTTTGAAATGTTTGGTATGTTTGTATTGTTTATATAAGATACTAGAGCTTGTTCACTACCAGTCCCACTACTTGTCCCAGTACTAGTATAGAGCTTGTTCACTACTTGTTCATTAACCAGTTCAAAAACAGGTTCAATTTTTGGTGTTGTTATTTTTTCACTTTTTGGAGTTGGTTTTAAATCATCTGAAAAATTGAATAGATACACGTGGCTTCCTTTGAATGGATTGTAAGATGGTTCGTAGTTTATATAACCTAGAGAATGTAAGTTTTTAAGGCATTTGTGATAGGTTGCTTTGGAACTGATTTTACTTATTCGCATTACCTCATCACGAGAGATACTGATTGGATTTTTGAACCGATTGCAATTCCAAAATTGGAACAATGCCACATATAAACTTACGTGTGTTGGATTGAGTGTTTTGTCGATTGCTACCTTCTCGAAAAATCCTGTTAGATGTTTTATGTAATTCATCTTTTAGGTTATTTACGATTGAATAAATTGGGTGTTGCTTCGACTTTATTAGTTTCTAAAACCTTTTCTAGATCACTATTGGAATAATATAGAATTCCTCCAATTTTGGTGTATGTGATTGTGCCGTTTACTCTAAGATTCTGTAAAGTACCGGAAGAAATGTTAAGCAGTTTTCTGACTTCTGTAGATTTGAGCCATTGTTTTTGTTGCTGCGGTTTTGAATTAAACATCGTGTTTAAATCGGAAAGTAGGAGTGTGCGAAATTCGTTTAAGTCTTCGCGAGTAATAACTTCGATAGCCATAACGTGAGGTTTTATATTGTTATGGCACAAAATTGTGGGTTTTGATAAAATAAAATTCACAACGCAAACAGAGTTGTGAACGATTTTATTTAAAATAGAACAAATCCAAGCTTAAATCGGTTCGTCGGAATTGTTCATTCTTTTCTCTAAAGTGTCTTTTAAGGTATTTAAAAACTTGGTTCTTTCGGTCTTACGTACCCGAATTTCAAGGAAAGTTCTTCGGTATTGTCCTAAATCAACATTGAAAATATTTTCAAAATATTTGGCTATCTCTTTTAAATCTGTAGTGCCATTATTAAATACTTTTTCGGATTGCAAAGCATACAACAATTCGATTAATGCAACTTTTGGTGCCGTCCAAGTGAGTTTTGCGTTGTGATTGTGTTGTGATTTTTCTTTTGGTTCTTTGTTGGAAATTGCCAATAATCGGTCTTCTAAATATACTTGAACTAAATCGTGAGCCAATATTTTAGCCACTTTAAAGTCGTGGGAAGTTGAAAAATTATGATCTACTTCAAAAAAGAAACTATCTATTGTCAGTTTTATATCAAAATTACTACGAACAAAATATTTGAAGTCTAAATAATTGTTTCCAGTTCTATAATATTTATAAAAGTCTAAGTTGTTATCGAAGTAACGTTTTAGTTTTACCAGTTCATTATTTAAATACTTTTTTACAACACGTTCTCCGCCGTGAGGAATTTTGGTTTCTATTTTGTAAACTATGTTATAGTAAATAAGTTTTGATGTAAACTTGGGTTTGATGTTCTTAAAAAAATCTATTTCCTGTTCCTGACTTTTTAATTTCTCTTTAAGAAATAAGGTTTTAAGTTTTTGGATAGATTTAACCGTAATTTCAATTGCTTTTTCACAACGTACTAATGTATCATCAATCTCTAAATCAATGAAATTAAGTTGCTCAGTTAATTCTGTTAAAAGTTGGTTATATTTGGCGTTCAAATTTATAATGGATTAAATTAATAAATAATTTATTTAGCATTTTTATTATTCACATTTGATTAAGAAGTTACATTTTTTAATCATTTATTTTAGTAATTGTCAGTTTGTTTTATTCACTCGTCTAAAAATTTATTACTAATTACAACTATGAAAAAACCTCTTGTATCTCCTGTTAAAAATAATGAAGACCAAAAACTTCAAGAATTAATCGCTTTCTATCAAGAAACGCTTGGTTTTTGTCCGAATAGCGTTATCACAATGTATCATCGTCCTGAAATTGCGTACTCATTTATAGCACTTAACAAAGCCGTTATGGAAAATAAAGGCAAAGTTACTAGTGATTTAAAACGATTAATCGGATTCATATCGAGTAACACTGCTGGTTGCAAGTATTGCCAAGCACATACTATTCGTGCTGCAGAACGTTATGATGCACACCAAGAAAAACTAGAAAATATTTGGAGCTTTGAAAC
>NZ_JAYVFH010000022.1:0-4051 GCF_043773265.1 Flavobacterium sp.
CAGAAATAATTATTAGTCAAAGTAAAAAATTAAACAATCATATTGAAAAGGTTTTAAATATTGCAAAATCCGACGAAACTTCTTTGGCATTAAATAAAAAACAAATAATGTTACTTCCAATTTTGAATGAAGTTATCGAAAACATGAAGCTCAAACATGAAAATTTAAAAGTTACTATAAATACCATTAAAGATTATTCAATTCTAGCAGATGAATTTCATTTTACTAATATTGTTCATAATTTAATTGATAATTCTATAAAATATTGCGACGAGAATCCTGAAATTAGTATAACAATAATAGAAGAAAAAGGTACTGTTATTTTAGATTTTAAAGATAACGGAATTGGAGTTTCTAATAAAAATATAACCTTTATATTTGATAAATTTTATAGAGTAATCGATAAAAAAAGCATTGAAGTAAATGGTTTTGGTTTAGGATTGTATTATGTAAAAAACATTTGTCGACAACACCATTGGAAGATTACAGCAAAAAACAATTTAGATAAAGGAATAACTATTTCTATTGCAATTCCTAAATAAATAAAAACAAATTAACAAGGATGAGATTGCTTCTGCCACAGCAAACAGGTCTTTCCTCTCAATGAATAGCCATGATAAAATATAAAATACTTTATGCAGAAGATGACGAAACCATCGCGTTTCTTACAAAAGATAATTTAGACCAAAATTATGAAGTTACTCATTGTGATAATGGAGAATTAGCATTAGAAACTTTTAAAAAAGAACATTTTGACATTTGCGTTCTCGATATAATGATGCCAAAAATGGATGGTTTTGAATTGGCAGAAGCTATTAGAAAATTAAATTCTGAAATTCCAATAATTTTTCTTTCTGCTAAAACTTTAAAAGAAGATAAACTAAAAGGATTGCGACTTGGTGCCGATGATTATTTGGTAAAACCATTTTCTATTGAAGAACTATTACTTAAAATTGAAATTTTCTTAAAACGATCTAACAAAACTAGAATCGTAGAAAAAAATTATTATACTGTTGGAAAATACCAATTTGACAACAAAAATTATATTGTATTTACAGATACCGAGAAAATATCACTCACACAAAGAGAATCTGAACTCTTAAAACTATTTTTAGATAATAAAAATGTAGTTATGAAACGTGAAGAAATTCTAAAATCGCTTTGGGGAAATGATGACTATTTTATGGGAAGAAGCTTAGATGTATTTATTTCACGTTTAAGAAAAATTCTTGCAAGCGAAAAAGGAATTGTAATAGAAAACCTTCATGGCATTGGCTTTAGGTTTACAATGGATTAGTTTTTAACTGTTATACAAATTACAATAATAAGTCAAAAGCATTAGATAATAATTCACACTATTTTAACAAAAAAACTTACTCTATATTTGTATTGATAAGTTAAAACAAAATAGCGTGAAAAATATAATCTATATAACTACACTCCTTCTCTTAATCACATTCAACACTATTTCTAATGCTCAAAACATTAGAATAGATAGTTTAAAAAGAGTATTAAATGTTGTAAAAAATGATACTTCTCGAGTTTCAATTTATAACAATTTGGCAAATGAATATAAAGAATCTTATCCCGATTCTACAGGTTTTTATGCCACAAAAGCTGTTGCACTTTCACAAAAAGTAAATTTCAATTTTGGCTTAGCCAATGCTTATATCAATTTAGGTAATTCTAATATTATTCTTGGAAATTATAAAAACGCAAACAATTATTTTATTAAAGCCCAAAATGAATTCGAAAAACTACTTGAAAGCGATTCAAAAAATCTAAAATTTAAAAATGGTTTGGCACGTTTTTGAAGACATCAATCTAGCTGCAACATCAGGAAATCCACCAGTTGGCGGTCATGGAAATGTATTGTTTAAAATAAAATCTAAAAATGATTTGGTTGTTGGTGATAGTGTTTCAAAAACGGCTAATATTTTCTTTGATTATAATGCTCCAATTAATACTGATCCTACAGAAACGATATTCCAAGCATTGAGTAATACAGTATTTAACCTTGATGAAAGTATTGTTCTTTACCCTAATCCTGTAAATTCTATTATCAATATTAATTGTAAGAATAGTATAAAAACGATAGAGTTATATGATGTTCAAGGTAGAATTTTACAAACAATTTTAGAAAATGACAATACATCAACAATTGACATAACAAATAAATCTAACGGAATTTATTTTGTAAAAATTACTACTGAAATTGGTAGTAAAGTTGAAAAAGTGGTTAAGGAATAAGTTAGTAGTTTTTTTAGTTAAAGAGTGAAAAGCGCAAATCAATTGGTTTGCGCTTTTTTATCTTTTTTTGTTATTTCGACGCAGGAGAAATCACGTAACATTAATCACTTTATGCGATTTCTCCTGCGTCGAAATGACAAAATTAAAAATTTATTAATTCTAAAATCACAATACCAACAACCCAAATTCTCTTACAGTATTTATTGGTTTAGAATACCAAAACAATTCAAAATCTTCAAAATTTTGTTCAAAATCGGTTTTAAGTTGACCAAAAGTTATAATTTCATTAGAATAAACAGAAGTTTTTTCTAATGAGTTTATAAACCAATCTGCTTTGTCCTTATCTAAAGAAATATTTACTGACGAAGTTTTATCGTTAAAAGTGAGAATAGAAATTTCATATATATTTCCTTTTTTATTTTTAGAAATAGTATTAACACTTGGCTTTCCTCCTAACCAAACAATTTTTGCTGATGATTTTACTCGATTATGAACTTCATCAACAAAACAATTTTCAATATAATTTGATGAAATTTTAGTTTTCGGAATTTTAAAATCAAACCATTCTTGCAAATTGAATTCAAACCCAATTCCGTGCATAAAATTAAACAAAGATTTTTTCAATCCGAATGAAAATTTATCATGATTAATTCCTGTTTTATCTTTAAAGTTAATATCATTATTGGCAAATGTAATTTCGTTTTGTTCTGGAATTACTCCAAACTGTTCAGGATTCATTCCAACTGGCGAATGAGCAGTCATTGCAAATTGATGCCAAAAACCGCTTTGCAATACTCCAATTTCAAACAGTTGACGAACCATTTCTAAACTATCAACTGTTTCTTGAATGGTTTGTGTTGGATAACCATACATCAAATAAGCATGAACCATAATACCACATTCGGTAAAATTTTTGGTTACTTGTGCCACTTGTTCAACTGTAACTCCTTTATCAATCAATTTTAATAATCTGTCTGACGCAACTTCTAATCCGCCAGAAACTGCAATACAACCAGAGGTTTTTAATAAATAACATAAATCTTGTGTAAAACTTTTTTCAAATCTTATATTGGTCCACCATGAAACTACTAAATTTCTTTTAATAATTTCTAAAGCTACTTCTTTCATCAAAGCTGGCGGTGCAGCTTCGTCTACAAAATGAAAACCATTTTCACCAGTTTGTGCAATCATTTCTTCCATTCTATCAACAAGAAGTTTGGCTGCAACTGGCTCGTATATTTTTATGTAATCTAATGAAATGTCACAAAAAGTACATTTTCCCCAATAACAACCGTGTGCCATGGTAAGTTTGTTCCATCTGCCATCGCTCCACAAACTGTGCATTGGATTGGCAATTTCTATAACTGAAATATATTTATCCAAATACAAATCAGAATAATCTGGAGTTCCAACTTGTGCTTGTTTATAATCTAGTTTTGTGGTGTTGTTTTTATAAATTACTTCGTTGTTTTCAAGTAAAAAAGTTCTTTTGTAAAGCACTTCGATACTTCGGCTTTGCTCAGCACAAGCATGCTCAGTGTGACAAACTGATTCATATAGCAATTCTACAGGCAATTCACCATCGTCTAGCGTAATAAAATCGAAAAAATCAAAAACCCTAACATCTTTTAAATCACGTAACTCGGTATTTGGAAAACCACCACCCATTGAAATTTTAATTTCTGGAAAATGTTTTTTTATAAACTGTGAACAACGAAAAGCACTATATAAATTGCCAGGAAACGGAACCGAAATTAAAACCAATTTAGGTTGCACTTCATTAATTTTTTCTTCAACTATT
>NZ_JAYVFH010000023.1:0-2891 GCF_043773265.1 Flavobacterium sp.
AGCTTAAAAAAATATAAATTTATATTTTTTTAAGCTTTTTTTATATTTAAATTTTTTAAACTTTGTGACTTAGTGTCTTCGTGGCAAATTTTTAAATCCCCAAATAATTACTAGGACTAATTTGCATCAATTCATTCTTAATTGCATCAGAAACATCTAAAGTTTGAATAAAATTATGAATAGATTCTTTATTCATAACTTCATTGGTTCTAGTTAATCCTTTCAAAGCTTCATAAGGATTTGGATAACCTTCACGTCGTAAAATAGTTTGAATTGCTTCGGCTACAACTGCCCAATTTTTTTCTAAATCTTCGGCAAATTTTGGTTCGTTTAGTAATAATTTATTTAAACCTTTCAAAGTTGCTTCAAATGCAATTAATGTGTGACCAATTGGAACTCCAATGTTTCTTAAAACCGTACTATCAGTTAAATCACGTTGTAATCTTGACAAAGGTAATTTGGCAGAAAGATGTTCAAAAATGGCATTGGCAATTCCTAAATTTCCTTCGCTATTTTCAAAATCTATTGGATTTACTTTATGTGGCATCGCAGAAGAACCAATTTCGCCTGCTTTTATTTTTTGTTTGAAATAATCCATCGAAACATAAGTCCAAATATCTCTATCTAAATCGATTATAATAGTATTTATTCTTTTTAACGCATCAAAAAACGCAGCAAAATGATCGTAATGTTCTATTTGTGTTGTTGGAAAAGAATGTTGTAAACCTAGCGTTTCTTCCACGAAAGTGTTTCCAAATTTTTTCCAATCAATAGTTGAATACGCAACATGATGCGCATTGAAATTTCCTGTTGCGCCACCAAATTTTGCTGCAAATGGAATATTGAACAACAAACGCATTTGTTCTTCAAGACGTTCTACAAAAACTAAAAATTCTTTTCCAAGTCGAGTAGGAGATGCAGGTTGACCGTGAGTTCTAGCCAACATTGGAATGTCTTTCCATTCCATTGCTATTTCTTTTAATTTTGCAATTAAAGCTATTAAACTTGGTAAATATACATTTTCAAAAGCTTCTTTTGTAGAAAGTGGAATGGCAGTATTGTTAATATCTTGAGAAGTTAATCCAAAGTGAATGAACTCTTTATATTGAGATAAGTTTAGTTTTTCAAATTTTTCTTTAATAAAATATTCAACCGCTTTTACATCGTGATTGGTAGTTTTTTCGGATTCTTTTATCCAAAGTGCATCTTGGGTTGAGAAATTTAAATAAATATTTCTTAATTCTGAAAACACTTTAGCATCTATATTTTTTAATTGTGGCAAAGGCAATTCGCAAAGTGAAATAAAGTATTCAACTTCTACTAAAACTCTATATTTTATTAATGCTTCTTCAGAAAAATAAGCGGATAATGATTTAGTTATACTTCGGTATCTTCCGTCAATTGGTGAAACTGCATTTAATTCTGTTAGTTGCATTTTAGTTGTGTTTTGAAGTGCAAAAATAGTTAAACCAATTTAGAATATAGAATATAGAACAAAGAAAATAGATTATAGATTTACACAAAATCTTTTTTCTGTTTTCTTTGTTCTATTCTCTTTTAAGCAGTCTATCTTTCAATAATGGCAAACCTTCACTAGCTTTTAAGGGAATAATTTCAACTTTATTATTTACATTTTGCATTGTTCCAGGATTTGGATCAATATAATAAATAGGAATATTTGGTGGTGTATATTCAACCAAACCTGCTGCTGGATAAACTTGAAGCGACGTTCCAATAACAGCAAAAAAATCTGCATTTTGAGTAATTTCTAATGCTTCTTCAAGTGCAGGAACATCTTCGCCAAACCATACAATATGTGGTCGCAATTGAAATCCGTTTTTATCAACATCAGTTTTATTCAAATCGGTTTTCCAATCTAAAATGTAGTTTTTATCTTTTACACTTCGCACTTTAAATAATTCTCCGTGAAGATGTAAAACATTTTTACTTCCAGCTTTTTCGTGCAAATTATCTACGTTTTGAGTAATTATGTAAACTTTAAAATTTTTTTCTAAATCGGCAAGAACTTTGTGTCCAAGATTTGGTTCAACTTCGTGCAATTGTTTTCTTCGTTGATTATAAAAATCTAAAACTAATTCTTGATTTTTGCGCCAACCTTCAGGAGTTGCAACATCCATAACATTGTGTCCTTCCCAAAGTCCGTCAGAATCTCTAAAAGTTTTTATACCACTTTCTGCAGAAATTCCTGCGCCTGTTAAAACAACCAATTTCTTTTTCATTTATGTTTAATTTACTCGTTCTAGATTTATTTAAGAATCCAATATTTATTGTACTAAATGGAATTTATTTTAAAGTTTAAAGTTACTGTTTTTTACTATTTTTACCAAATAATATTTATTCAAATGGTCGATTTAGATTATCTAACTTTTTTAGAAAACATACTTACCGAAAACAGAAAAGAACGCTTTTTGCAAGTTTTATCTAAACGTACCAATCATTTTACTATTGCAATGGAAGATATTTTTCAGTTGCACAATACAAGTGCTGTAATGAGAAGTTGCGAAGTTTTTGGAATTCAACAACTTAATGTGATTGAAGAACGATACACAAAATCTATTGATAAAGAAATTGCAATGGGCGCACAAAAATGGGTTGATGTAAATAGATTTGAAAGTATTTCTAATTGTATTTCTACCTTAAAAAGTAAAGGTTATCAGATAATTGCAACTTCGCCACACGAAAATGATTGTGATTTAGATAGTTTTGACATTACAAAACCAAGTGCGTTATTTTTTGGTACAGAACGCGACGGATTATCGGAAGAAGTTTTACAAAAAGCAGATGGATTTTTAAAAATTCCGATGGCTGGTTTTACTGAAAGTTTAAATATTTCAGTTTCGGCAGCCATTATTATTCAGAATTTAATGAGT
>NZ_JAYVFH010000024.1:0-4142 GCF_043773265.1 Flavobacterium sp.
GGGCATTACACCAAGGTCATTTATCATTGATGCAACAATCAATGAGTGATAATGATGCTACTGTGGTCAGTATTTTTGTCAATCCAACCCAGTTTAACAATCCTGAAGATCTTGCAAAATACCCAAGAACACTTGAAGACGACTTAAATAAAATTAGCGGTTTGTGCACTGAAATTATAGTATATGCGCCACCTACTGAAGATCTTTATGAGGGAAAACCTTCTTCCCTGTTATTTGATTTTGACGGTTTAGAAAACCAAATGGAAGGTGAATTTCGACCAGGACATTTTAATGGCGTTGGCACAGTTGTAAGAAAATTATTTAAAATTGTACAACCAACCAATGCCTACTTTGGAGAAAAAGATTTTCAGCAATTGCAAATTATTAAAAAAATGGTCGAAAAACTAAAACTTAATGTAAATATTGTTGGTTGTCCAATTTTTCGAGAAAATAATGGATTGGCAATGAGTTCTAGAAACGAAAGATTATCTGTAGAAGATAGAAATAAAGCATCACTAATTTACAAAACATTATTGTCTGCCAAAGAATTGTTTGGCACGAAAACTGCTAATGAGGTTTCTAACTATGTAAATAATGTGTTTAAAAATCAGTCAAAATTTGAATTAGAATATTTTGAAATTGCCGATGAACAAACATTAAAAACATGCAAACGAAAAAGTGAAACTAAAAATTATAGAGCATTTATAGCCGTATTTATCAATAATGTAAGATTGATAGACACAATATCTGTTTAAAATAAAAAAATAAATTAACTTTGTACCATGCAAATTCAAGTAGTAAAATCTAAAATTCACCGCGTTAAAGTAACTGGCGCCGACTTAAATTACATTGGTAGTATTACCATTGATGAAGCTCTTATGGACGCTTCCAATTTAATTGAAGGTGAAAAAGTATCTATTGTAAACATTAATAATGGCGAACGTTTTGAAACTTACGCAATTAAAGGTCAACGAAATTCTGGAGAAATTACACTAAATGGTCCAGCAGCAAGAAAAGTTCATGCTGGCGATATTATTATTATTATTTCTTATGCAACTCTAGATTTTGAAGAAGCCAAAACCTTTAAACCTTGGCTAGTTTTTCCTAATGAGGTTGATAATTCTTTAAAATAGTTTGAAAAAAACAATAAGTAAATGGCTTTCAATACTAATTCCGTTGGCATTAGGTATTGCTCTTATTGTTTATCAGTACAACTCATTTACCGCACAACAACTATTAGAGATAAAAGGATATTTTAAAAACGCCAATTATTTTTACATCTTCTTGTCATTAATTATAGCAACTTTCGGATTTATTTCTCGTGCCTACAGATGGAAATTTACTATAGAACACTTGGGTTATCAATCTAAATTTCAAAATAATTTAATGGCAGTTTGCGCTTGCTATTTTATGAATTTATCTGTGCCAAGATCTGGAGAAATTTCTAGAGCAATTATTTTAAAAAAATATGAAGATGTGCCTTTTGACAAAGCATTTGGAACCATAATTGCCGAAAGAGTTGTAGATACTTTAATTTTTTTTATATTTGTAATTGTTGCATTTGTTTTACAATTTGATATTTTAAAAGATTTTATTTTAGAAACTATTCCGTTTAAAAAACTACTAATTTTATTGGTTGTTGGAGTTGCACTTTTTATTAGTTTTATATTAATTTGGATTTATTCTAACTGGTCAATTATAAATAAATTAAAACAGAAATTATCTGGATTAATAGAAGGCATGACAAGTATATTAAAAATGGAGAAAAAATGGGCTTTCTTGTTTCATTCTTTTTTTATATGGTTTAGTTATTTACTTATGTTTTATGTAACTATTTTTGCACTTAAAGAAACAAGTACTATAAGTTTTAACGCTGTAATTATTGGTTTTGTTTTTGGAACTTTAGCAATAGGGTTTACAAACAGTGGTTTTGGTGCTTTTCCTGTTCTTGTAGCTCAAATTTTTGTGCTTTACGGAATTTCTAACACGGTTGGAACAGCTTTTGGCTGGCTTGTATGGACTTCTCAAACAGCTTTAACAATTCTTCTTGGCGGATTATCGTTTTTATTTTTACCTATATTTAATAGAAAATAATTTGTTATATTGCTAGATTTTAGAAGCGCTTCTTTAATTAAATCAAACCTTAATAAATTATGAAAAAAGTATACCTTTTAGTACTTATTCTTTTTACTTCCTTTGGATTTTCACAAAAAACTAAAGACAGTATTTTGTCTAGAAAACTCGACAAATATAGAGAACTAACCATTTCACTTCCTCCATCTTATGATAAAGATGCTAAAAAAACATTTCCTGTTATAGTTTTATTAGATGGCGATTATTTATTTGATGCTTTTCAAGGCGCGTTAAGTTATGGCAATTATTGGGACGATTTACCAGAAGTTATTATTGTTGGAATTTCTCAAAACAAAGATAATGAACGTTTTGATGATTGTTCTGTAGATAAAGAAACTGGCTTACCAGATACAAAAGGTTCTAAGTTTTTCGAATTTATTGGAGGCGAATTATTGCCTTATTTGCAAACTAAATATAGAATTTCTCCATTCAAGATTATTGCTGGTCACGATGTTACAGCTGGATTTATAAATTACTTTTTATACAAAGATGATCCATTATTTAATGCCTACATTTCTTTAAGTCCAGAATTACCATTAGAAATGGAAAATGTTGTTGCCGACAGATTATCTGCAATAAAAAAGAATATTTTTTATTATCAATCATCTGCCGATGGCGATATTAAAAAAATGAAAGAAAAAATTAAAATTCTTGACGAAAATATTAAAACCATAAAAAATGAAAATCTTAATTATTTATTTGACGAAATAAAAGGTGCTTCTCATTACTCATTGGTTTTACATTCAATTCCAAATGCATTGTATCAGTTTTTTGCTGCTTATCAACCAATATCTACATCAGAATTTCAAGAAAAAATTGTAAAACTTCCATCTGGTTATGTTGATTATTTAATAGCTAAATATGACATTTTAGAAAAAGCAATGGGAATGAAAATGAATATTAGATACAACGATTTTAAAGCAATTGAAGCTGCAATTTTAAAAAACAAAGCATATAATGAATTTGAACAATTATCGCAACTTTCTCATAAAATGTATCCTAAAACTATGCTTGGCGATTACCATTTAGCAATGTATTATGAAAATACTGGCGATTTTAAAAGAGCTTCTAAAACGTATCAAAATGCATTTCAAATGGAAGAAATTGGCAGTTTAACTAAAGATATGATGTTAAATAAAGCAGACGAACTTAGAGTTCAAATAAAAAAATAAATATTGAAACAAGTTCAGCATAAACATAAGATGCTGAACTGAATTCAGCATAAATAGAAACTAAAACAAGTTCAGCATAAAATGGCCAAAGTTAAAACTTCTTTTTTCTGTCAAAATTGTGGTGCGCAATATGCTCGTTGGCAAGGACAATGCAATTCATGCAAAGAATGGAATACCATTGTAGAAGAAGTTATAGAAAAAGAAGAAAAGGCAAGTTGGAAACCCACAACTAGCGAAGTTAAAAAAGCTAGCAAACCATTAAAAATAGCACAAATAGATTCAGCGCTAGAAGTACGAATGGATACAGTTGATGGCGAACTAAATAGAGTTCTTGGTGGTGGCATTGTGCCTGGTTCTTTAATACTTCTTGGTGGCGAACCTGGCATTGGAAAAAGTACACTTTTACTTCAAATTTCTTTAAAATTACCTTATAAAACACTTTATGTATCTGGAGAAGAAAGTCAGAAACAAATAAAAATGCGTGCCGAAAGAATTACTCCAAACGGAGACAATTGTTATATTCTTACCGAAACCAAAACACAAAATATCTTCAAGCAAATTGAAGCGATCGAACCAGAAATCGTGATAATCGATTCCATTCAAACCTTACATACGGATTATATTGAATCCACTCCCGGAAGTATTTCTCAAATACGCGAAACTACTGCCGAATTGATCAAATTTGCTAAAGAAACCAATATTCCGGTGATTCTGATTGGTCATATCACTAAAGACGGAAATATTGCAGGACCAAAAATCTTGGAACACATGGTCGATACGGTTTTGCAATTTGAAGGCGACCGAAATCATGTGTACAGAATTCTTCGTGCTTTAAAA
>NZ_JAYVFH010000025.1:0-18796 GCF_043773265.1 Flavobacterium sp.
TGCTGGCGTTACATCTGTATTGGCTGCTGTAACTAAAACTCCATTTAAGGTATCGTTTGCTGTTACGTTTTGTACTACTGTTGGTGTAGTTGCTGTTGCTAATGTGGTTGGTCCATCGTTGATTGCATCGATACATGATATTATATTAACAACAACTGCAGTTACTGGACCATAACAATTACCAATTGAATCAAAAAAAGATGCGTAATAAGTTCCAGATGATAATGCTGTAACATTAGATATTAAATTTGCATTAGTAACAGGATTATTTGAGTGCCATGTTAAAGTTGTATTTGGCTGCAAATTAGAGTTTGTAAAAGCTGTTGTTAAATTAACTGTAGTTGTAGGGCAAGTATTAGTTAAATTTACAAGAGAAGATGTTGAAACTGATGAACTATTGTTTGAATTATTTGGATCAGATTCGTTTGCTGTTGCTGTAGCAGTATTATTATAATTACCAGTAGCATTAACTGTTGCTGTTACAGTTAATGTTGCATTTGAAGTATTGGTCAAATTACCAACAGACCATATACCAGTACCATTATTATAAGAACCAGCTGAAACAGTTGAACTAACATAAGTATAACCCGAAGGTAATAAATCATTAACTATAACTCCAGTTGCATTGCTTGCTCCAGAATTATTGACAACAATTGTAAAAGTAACAGAAGAACCAATAGCAGGAGTTGAATTATTTACAGTTTTTACAACACCAATGTTAGCTTGAGCTATTGGTGTTGTAGATTCAGACTCAGAATTATTTGCAGGTATAGGATCATTTTCATTTGCAGTAATAGTAGCAGAATTATTATAGTTACCAGAAGCATTTACTATTGCAGCAACTTGTAATGATGCTATTCCGCCATTAGGAAGACTTCCAACAGCCCAAATTCCTGAAACATTATTATATGTTCCAAAAGCTGTTGACGAGCTAACGTATGTATAACCATTTGGTAATAAATCTGTTACATTTACATTTGATGCTGAACTTGGTCCAGCATTATTGGCTGTAATTGTAAAAATTACTGTTTCACCAACATTTGGTGTAGAATTATTAACTGTTTTTACTACTCCAAGATTAGCTTGAGGAACGGGTATAGGAGTACTTGTACTTGAATTGTTAGCAGAAACAGGATCAGGTTCACTTGCTGATACAATAGCAGTATTTGCATAACTTCCGGTTGCATTAACAGTAGCTACAATATTTAAAGATGCACTTGCACTATTAATTAAATTCCCTAAAGTCCAAATTCCTGTATCAATATTATACGTTCCAACTGAAGGAGAAGAACTGACATAAGTATAT
This sequence comes from Flavobacterium sp., assembly GCF_043773265.1. Classification (GTDB taxonomy): domain Bacteria; phylum Bacteroidota; class Bacteroidia; order Flavobacteriales; family Flavobacteriaceae; genus Flavobacterium. The sequence continues at coordinate 1,307 of NZ_JAYVFH010000025.1, forward strand.
CCTGATGGTATTAAATCGTTAACAATAATATCATAAGAATTATATGGACCATTTGCTGTTGCAGTTACAGTAAAAGTAACATTACTACCAACATTTGGAGTTGTATTATCTACAATTTTATTTACACCAACATCATTTGAACAATATTCTGTACTAAAATTTCTAATTATGGTAGAAGAGCCATTACATGCCGTTGGAAGAACATATTGAATAACAACTGTTCCTATACCTGTAAAGTTTAAAGTATTACCAGTAAGAAAACCTGGTCCGCTTGTTACAGATAGAGTTCCACCATCTGGTGAAGGATTTAGAGTAATAGGACTTCCAACACAATAATTTCCTGATGGCCCAGCTCCAAGTGCTGAAGGTTGAATTATAGGAATGGACTCGGCACCACAAATTTGAATAGGTGCTGTAGCAAATGTGTAAACTGTTTCAGTAGTTGCCGCAGCAGCCGAACCATCTCCCATACTACCTCTGATTTTATGTCCAACATAACCAAAATTTGGACTACAATTTCTAACAATCATAGTTGTATGACCGCCTGTTTCAACAGTTAATATTATATCGGTAATTGTTAAATTATTTGGAATTACAGGATTTGATGGATTAGCAGTTGTTCCAATACCTGAAAAATTATTATCCCCAAAAGCAAAAATATTTTTATTAGCATTAACTACATTTACAGCGGCATATTGATCATCATGCTCTTGTGGACTAAACCACAAAATATTATTCATTATTGTTCCTCCGGGAGCTGCAGCTGTATAACGAGGATTAACCCAAACTGTTCTATCGGTTGTAGACCAATCGCCTAATTGACGATTAGAATTTTCTCCTGTGGCATATAATGTATTATTTGTTCCTAAAATATAGAATGAGTGATTGTTAGTTGCAACATTTACTGTAGCACCAATTAATTTGGGTGTAATTCCACCTAACGAGCTTAAATTCATTTGCGTTGCTCTAGTTTGAGCAGCAATTGCAGCAGTTCCATTATATACATTTGTTCCCCAAACATAAACAGTTCCGTCAGATTTAAGTGCTATTAATGCGCCGGCTGTTCCTCTACAGGCAACAACTCCTGTTAAAAAAGGATTGAGTGCTGCATCTGTAGTTACGTGTGACCATAATAAAGAACTTCCTGTCGCACCATTTCCTCTCATGTTAGCATTTAAAGAAAGTACCCAAACATCCCCATTACAAGTTGTAATAACCAATGCTTGAAAAGTTGCAAACATCATTTTTACATCCCCAGGTACAACTCCAGCTGGAAGTCCATCTGCTTTTGCATTAACTGTGATTTTTTGAAAAACTGTACTAGAAGTTATTGCATTGTCTAAAACCGTTCCTTCTGTTGACCAAGCAAATAATCCTGTTGTAGTTAATATTACTCCTTGAACTGTATTTGCTAAGTTACTTCCTAAGGCACCTTTTAACACTGTCCCAGTTAAAGCAGGAAAGTTTGTAACATTAACAGTTGTTGGTACAAGAGCATCAGCTGCAAGAGCTCCAGAATTTAAAAATCTTTCACCCCAAACTTGTAAAGTTCCTGTAGCAGTTCTTACAATGGTATTGTGAAAAGATGAAATGTAGTTATCATATTCAATTGTAGCTGGATTATTATCAGAATCTACACCGAAATTTGAAAGATTTGTATTACTACATCCAACTGGTGGTGTTGCACATTGAGAATATGCTTGTGTAGTAAACATTGTGATTATAAAAATTAAAAATAAAATAAAAGATTTTAAATTCATTTTATAATTTGTATTAAAGTAATTATTTATCATAACAAATAGTATTATTTTATTATTTCAAGTAAGGTATAAGATTGAACTTGGTTATTATAATCTACGAAATCAATCATCAGATGTGCTTGATTAGTAGCAATTCCTGATAATTGATATTCAATATTTTGAACTCCATTATTGATTGTAATTTCTTTATTGATTGGTTTCCCAACAATTTCTGAACCAATACCTGCAAATGTTATATCTGAAACAACAAATTTAGTAGGTACATTTTCAATAATTGCAATAGTAACTGGAACCGTTAAGGTAATGTTTTCACATGAAATTCCTTTTTGAATTTTTTGTGAAAATTTAATTTTTGAAAAATCAAAAACCATTTTTACTGGAGTTACTTCAATAATCATCTTTTCATTAAACTGAGGATGATTGCACTCATCAGTATGCTTTTTATTTTCAGAAAAACTAATATTATATATTCCTGGTTTTTCAAAAATATAATCATTAATTTGGTTGCCTTTAATATTTACAAAAATCTTATTTTCAGAATTACTTATGGTCCAATTTATTGAATTGTCAACAATTCCAAAAGTTATTTTTTCACCAAAAGAAATAGTTTTATAAGGTTCTTCATTTGAAATAGCATTATTTATTTTATCTGAAGAATTATCTTGACCTATCACATTAAAATTTATAATAATTAAATTTAAAAATAAAAAACAATGAAATAAATATTTTATTTCTGTGTCTCTATTTTTTAAACTATTCAAATTGAATTTTTTAATTTTCATTGTTGTTTGTTTTTAAATTTTATTTTTTAAGCTAGACTAGTTTTTTATCAAAGCTGGAGAAACACTTGCATTACACGAAGGAATTGGTATTACAGTAGAACTATTATTAAATGAATTAGTATCTATTTCATTTGAAGTAGCAGTAGCAGAGTTAGAATATACTCCAGATGTTAATACAGTAGCTGTAATATTTAAGGTACTATTTGCTCCATTTGCTATATTACCAATTGCCCATACACCTGTTCCTGAGTTGTAAGTTCCGCCACTAGTATCACTAACATAAGTATATCCGCTTGGCAATAAATCTGTAACAACGACACCTGTAGCATTAGAAGTACTTATATTAGAAGCAACAATTGTAAAAATTACATTACTACCAAATGTAGGACTAGAATTGTTAACTGTTTTTACAACTCTTATGTCTGTGCATCCTAATACTATATTTAAATTAGTTGCAGCAGTAGTTGCGCCCCAACCCCAAGTATTAATTGTTCTAGCATTACCAAAATCGGTACAAGCAATTCCATCTGTTTCATTTGCGCCATTTGCAGGTGCAGGAATAGTTTGAGCAGAATTTCCATTTCCGCTCCAAGCATGAGCTGGAGAAATAGTTCCTGCAAAAGAATTATTAATACCTATTCCAGATTGGTTATTTGTAGTAACCGAACAATCTGTACCTACATCTGTAACTATTGAATCGTCCCAAAAGACTTGGGCATTTGCAATAGGAGTTGGCGCAATAATAGAAATACGCAAACCATTTTTATTTAATTCTGCATCATGCAATGGCAAATTGAATCTTCCCTTTAAAAAGGTTAACGCCAAAGCAACATTTGTTCCAGAAGCTACTGGAACACCTAAACCATTTAATCCATCCCAAGAAAGTGAATTATTACCGGCAATAACATCAAATGCTTCAATAATTCTATCTGCACTAGCACTTTGAAAACCTGCAACTCCGTTTAAATTTAAAAACAACTTAACATCACCAGCTTCTGAAACATTATAATTAATAAAATATGGTCCACAACCAGTAATCGATGGTGTTAAAAAAGTTGGACTTGAAGGAATTGATCCAACAGGAAACAAAGTAGCATCAGGAATATTTAGAAAAACCTGATATCCATTATTTAACGAAGGTGTAATTGCATTATTTACAGAACGTCTAGATGTTGCCCATGAACCCGAGTTTACAACACCATATTTATTAACTGCAATATCAAAAGCTATAGGTTCAAATCCTACTTCAAAATCTAATTTAATAATTGCTTGATCAGTAGTATATGCATAAAGAACTGGTTCAGCATTAGCAGTGATTAAATTTCCATAAGTTGCAGAAACTGCTACAAAACCCCATTTATCAGAATTTAAACGTCCATTGAATTTAGTATAAGGAGCCGAATTACGTGCAACTGTAAAATCAAATAATGCACCAACTGCTCTGTCAGCATTAGTAATTAATGGTGTCACGCCTAAATTATTACTTCTAAAGAATTCAATAAAAAACTCTCCATTAGTAACTGGATCAAATACTATTGGTAAATATCCAGCTGGAACAGAACCAGCAATGTTTGGCCCAGCCAATGCTTGAGCATGAGTATCTATACTTCCAGCTGTACCTAATGTAGAATTCCATAAAGTTGGCCCAGCTACAACAACTAAATCAGAAGAACGACGAATTCTCCAATAAACGTTAGTTAGTCTTGGTGGTGCAACAACAACATATTGTCGCCAATCAAATCCAAAATATAAATTTTCATTTACATTGTCAGTTATAGTAAACTTAACACGATTGTCTTCAGCACAATTGTAAAATGATCCAGAATTGAAATCTGGAGCACTAATAAGAGCTGTAATATTAGCTGCATTTGGAGAAACCGTTGGAGTTCCTTCTGCAAAAACATTAATTGATAAAAAAGTAAAAAACAAAACAAGAGCTAAACTATTAACTCTTGATATTAGATAAGTAATTTTTCGCATACTTTTGTATGTTATGGTTATAAATTTTATGTTGAAATAAGAAACAAAACTAAATTGTTCACACACAATTATAAATTTTGCACAATATTAGTTAAAATTTAGCTAATAAAAAAAAAAAAAAAATATTAAAACGTAGAATTATTGCTACAAATAATAAAAAAATAAAGTCTTAATCTATTAAAAAATAATAGATTAAGACTTTTGAAATATACTGAATATTTTAATTTATACTGGGTTTAAAAAAAGCAGAAAGTGCAACAATATTATTGATGTCCAATTTTTCAAAAACTCTTGTTTTATATGTACTAACAGTTGACATTTGAATATTTAATTTATTAGCAATTTCTAAATTACCTGAACCGTTAACTAGCATCTTTGCAACTTCAAATTCACGATCAGATAAATTTTCAATTGGGTTTAAAAACCTTTTTTTAACACCTTTTGAAATTAATTTATCTTTTATTTCTTTACTATGGTAATTCCCTATTGCAAGAATTTCATATATTACTTCAATAATTTTAACATCAGTACATGTTTTATTTAAAAAACCATCTGCACCATTCTTTATATATCTCAATCCATAAAACTCTTCTTCGTGGCATGAAAAAATCAATATTTTAGTTTTCTTTTGAATGTGTTTAATTTCAAACATGATTTTTATGTCTTCAACTCCTTCAATAATAATATCTAAAATTATTAAATCAATATTTAATGCCTTAATTATTTGAATTGCTTCATTATAATTTTCTGCATGATGTACTATTGTATTTGGAATGTTTTCATGAATTATTAATTCAATTCCTTTTCTTACAATTAGATAATCGTCAACAATTAAAATATTTAGGTTTTTTTTCATATAAGATTACAAATCACTTTCTTTAAACAAATCTGAAAGTGAAACAATATTGTTAATATTTAATTTTTCAAAAACTCTATTTTTATATGTGCTTACTGTTGACATTTGAATTCCCAATTTATTAGATATTTCTAAATTTCCATATCCACTTATTAGTAGTCGAGATATTTCAAATTCTCTATTAGATAAACTATCAATTGGGTTATTAGATTTTTTCTTATTACCTTTTAAAGATAATTTATCTTTAGTTTCATTACTATAATAAGTTCCTTTTTCTAAAATTTCATTAACTGCATCAAGGATTTTATCTTCATTACAAAATTTATTTAGATATCCATCAGCACCATTTTGTATATATCTTAATCCATATTGACTTTCTTCATGTGATGAAAAAATTAATATTTTTGTATTACTTTGAATAGCTTTAATTTCATTCATTATTTTGATATCCTCAGAACCGTTGATGTTAATATCAAGCAAAACTAAATCGATACTAACAGTTTTAATAATTTGTAGAGCTTCATCATAATTTTGAGAATTATAAACATTAACATCTTTAATGTTGTTAATCAAAATTAATTCTATTCCTTTTCTAACTACCAAATGGTCATCAACCAATAGTATGTTTTTACTTAATTCCATATAAACTTTTATATTATTCTTATGTGCTAATTTGCAAATAGTTGGTCCAAATATAAAAAATTTATGCTATATATAAAAAAAACCTTAATAAAGTTTCATTAAGGTTTAGATAATTTACTAGATAAATTTTTACTCTTCTGATACAATAGCTTTATTTTTATCTACTTCTATTTTAAGTACAGAAGCAACGCCAAATTCATTTACCATTGTCATGTTTAGAATATCTTTTTTTGCCAATTTACTGGAAACAAATCCATTAAAATTATTGTAAGAAATATTCATTTCTTTTAAATTAGTTAATTTTTCTAAATCAAAAGGAACTTGTCCGTTGAAATTATTATCAAATAAACTTAAATTTTCTAACAAAGTTAAATTAGCAATTTCGTTACTTAAATTTCCAGATAATTTATTGCTATTTAATTGTAATACCTTTAAAGAAGTTAATTTATAAAGTTCAGAAGTAATTTCTCCTGAAATTAAATTATTGTATAAAGATAATAATTCAAGTTTTTTTAGCTTGCTAATATTATTTGGAATTGAACCAGATAAATTATTCATAAAAAGCTCTAAAGATTTTAATGATGTAGCTTGACACAATTCGTTTGGAATTGATCCCGATAATTTATTGAATGCAATGTTCAAACTTTCTAAAGATTTTAAATTTCCTATTGAAGCTGGCAATTGACCTGAAATATTATTTTGAAATAAATTAAGTGACTTAAGATTTACTAAATCTGAAATTTCATTTGGCAAAACTCCTGTTAAGTTATTACTTGACAAATTAACACTTACAACTTTATCATTTACAACTCTAACACCATGCCAACTTGAAACTTGAGTTGTAATATTCCATTTGGTAATCCATTGATTACCATTAGTTGATGAATATAATTTTATTAAAGCATTTTTTTCAGAAACAGAAACTTCTGCAAAAGTCACTACCGAAACAAATAATGTTGCTAAAAGAGTAATTGTTAATTTCATGGTTATAAATTTTCTTGAAGTAAATCTAATCACAACACGCGTTTAAATACAAATAAAATCGATGAAATACATTAATTAATTAAAAACATTAACATTAATGTAATTTTTCTTACAAATTATATGTTAGACTAACTATAAAAAATAGTGTAACTTTGCTTTTCTAACCTTTAAAACACAAAACTATGAACATTAATTTTTTAGCAATATTACTTGCTGCAGCATCAACACTTGTTGTTGGATTTATTTGGTACAATCCAAAGGTTTTTGGAACTATTTGGATGAAAGAAACAGGAGTTACAATGAATCCTGATGAAAAACCCAATATGGTTTTAATTTTTGGAATGTCAATTTTATATGCTTTTTTCATTGCATTTATTTTACAAACTGTAGTAATACATCAGTTTGGAGTATTGGGATTGATTGGCGGAGATGAAACAAAAGCATTACCATCTTATGTTGCTTTTATGAAAGATTATGGCAATGAATTTAGATATTTTGGGCATGGAGTTTTACATGGTTTTTTGGCAGGATTATTTATGATTTTGCCTGTTATTGGTACGAATGCTTTGTATGAAAAAAGAAGCTGGAAATATGTTTTAGTAGTTGGCGGATTTTGGATAGTTTGTTTCATGATTATGGGAGGAATTATCTGTGCAATGAAATAATTTTAACATTTAATTATAAACTAATCGCTCTACATTTGTGGAGCGATTTTATTTACTTTGGATTCTATCTCAATAAAAATTTACAATTCTATTTCTCAGCTTCCAAAATCTTGGAATGAAGTTGCTATTTCAAATGCTTTTCTTCAAACACCTTATCTTAAAACACTAGAAGAATCTTCTCCTAAAAACATGCAATGTTACTTCATTGGGATTTTTGAAAATGAAATTCTAATTGGCGTTTTAATTGCTCAATACATCGATTTAAACCAATTAGAATCCTTTGGAGATAGAGACAAATGTTTTAAAACAGCTATAAGAAATTTCGTTTTTAAAAACTTTGCATCACATGTTTTGTTTCTTGGAAATAACATGATAAGCGGTCATAATTGTTTTGCTTTTTGTAAGGAAATTTCGTTAGAAAAAATCAGTAATATTATTAAAGAATGTAGTAACCATTTAGTATCATTATTAAATGAAAAAAATATAAAAATTCATTTAATTTCATTTAAAGATTTTTATAAAAACACTGCTATTGAATTAAAAAAAAATGATTTTAATTCTATCTATGAATTTAATTCTCAACCCAATATGATTTTTGAATTAAATAGTACTTGGAAAAACTCAATAGACTATGTTGCTTCATTTTCAAAAAAATATAGAGATCAATATAAGCGTGCAAGAAAAAAAATTAATGAAATTACTCATCAAGAATTATCATTAGAAGATATTAAAATTCAAGAAAATAGAATTTTTGAATTATATTATTATGTTGCAAAAAACGCTCCTTTTAACACTTTTTTTTTAACAAAGGATCACTTTTATTCTTTTAAAAAAAATTGCGAAAATAAGTTTAGAGTCTTTGGATATTTTTTAGACAATAAATTAATTGGATTTTATACTATTTTACAAAACGGAGATGTTTTAGAAACCTATTTTCTTGGGTATGAAAATACAATTCAAAAAGAAAAAATGTTGTATTTGAATATGTTATATGACATTACAGAATTTGGGATTGAAAATGGTTTTAAAAAAATTATTTTTGGACGAACTGCTCTTGAAATCAAAAGTTCAATTGGTGCAAAACCAGTAATCATGTCTGGATTCATTAAACATTCTAATTTGGTTTTAAACAAATATATGTCAACTATTTTTCCTTATTTAGAACCAGAAGCTGTTTGGAAAGAACGAAATCCTTTTAAATAATCTACGGATTTACTATTACTGATATTGTTAGCGTTTCTGAACTACCATTAAGCATGTTTCCTATTTCCCAAAATCCAGTTAAATTATTATAAGTTCCTATTGAAACAGTTGAACTAACGAATGTATAATTATCGCTTAAAACATCTTGCACATTTACATTTGTTGCATTACTTGGTCCAAGATTGGAAACAACAATTGTAAATGTAATTGTTTCACCAACAAATGGATTTAAATTACTTGAAGTTTTTACTACTTTTAAATCAGCCGTAGCAACAATTGGAATTGGAGTTATAGAACTTAAGTTGTTAGCAATTACAGAATCTATTTGATTAGCAGAAATTGATGCCGTATTAGTGTAATTTCCTATATTGTTGACTACAGCAACTATTTCGAGTGTTTCTGATGCTCCATTCAACAATCCAACAATATTCCAAACTCCAGTTGCTTGATTATAAGTTCCAGAAGTTGGCGTTGCGCTAGAAAAAGTATAACCAGTTGACAAAAGGTCATTTACTATTATATTTGTTGCTGTATCTGGACCAAGATTACTAGCTGTAAGTGTAAAAGTTATTGAAGAACCAACTTGTGGAGCTAAAGTACTTGCCGATTTTACTATTCTAACATCAGCATTTGAGTTTACACAAACTAATTTATTATAAGTTATAGATTCTAAACCAAATCTATTAATACCAGTTATTCTTACATATCTTGTGTTGGCCTGCGATACATTAAATACTACAATACTTGGACTTGCCAATGCTGCAATTGTTGAAACTGCAACTGGTGCTTGAGGAAATGTTGTTGTTGTAGATGCATCTATCGTTCCTGTAACATTGCTGGCGTTTGTACTAAAAATTCTAAATTGAATTTGACTACCAATTAACGGACTATTTCCTGCACCTAAATCAATTACAATTGAACTAGTTGCAGCTGTAGAATTAGAACCTGTAGCATTTGGCGCTCCAAGAGCATTTAATGGTGTATTCCAAGTTACTGAAGAAGTTACTGCAAAACCATAATCTACAACAGAAGAAACCGTTTGATTAGACGCACAAGGACTAGAAGCAACATTTACAGTTATTACAGCACTACTACAAAACGGACCATTGTATGGACTTCCTGGTGGAGTAAAATCGCAAATTTGATAGTTTAATGTGGCAGTTCCAACAAAACCAATAGTTGGAATAAAAGAATAAGTACCATTATTGTTAGATACAAATACACCGCCAGCAACTGTTAATGGTGAAGTATTTACTAAAGAAGCTGTGTTAATATCATTATCTAAGTCAGTATCATTTAATAAAGGTGAAATTAATACTGTATTAGAATTATAAGTTCCATAAACATCATTATTTGCAATTGGTGGTGCTGGTGGAGCAATTATTGTTATTGGATAGGATTTAAATGATTTTCTATTACAAGCATCAGTGACTAAAAGTGAAATTAAACAATTAACATCTGCACCACCAACAGCTAATATTGGAGCGGTAAATATTGGGCTAGCAATTGAAGTGCTTGAAAATGAACCACCACAACTAGAACTCCATAAATAGGTTAAAGGACTATTAGATATAGAAGCTGCAGTAACATTAAAAGCATAAGTAGATCCACTATTTATAGTTGTTGGTACAGCAGTATTATTAGTAATTAGTGCAGCTTTTCCAGTTGGAGCATCAAATGAAAAATTTAAAAATGCTCTTTGCGCCGAAACATTTTCTGCAACTGTTCCATTGTCATGATCGTGTCCTGCTTCATACATTACTTTTCCTCTATTTACGTTACCAAATGCGTAGCCATAAGCTATAATAGCAACTTGATTTGGAAAAATACCCAACGGAAAACTAATGTGTCCTGGATCAAAAACAGAAACTTTTGTAGTAGAACGCCAACCATTTGTAGGAACATAAATTCTCTCTGAACCTGCATTATGAGCACCATCTGTAACACCCATATATTGCATAATTGGATCTGTTGGATATAATGGCGGATTATTAAAAGGAAATAATTGTGTATTATTATGTAGTGGATTAATTGCACCTGTTACTGTATTATCAAATCCAGAACCAGTATTGTTTGTATATTTCCATAAACCATCATTAGATAAAAAATTAGTTCTTAAGGTTGCTCCTGGAAATGTATTTCCTAAATTTTCTAATACACTTACAGCATGACAAGCTGCCCAAATCCATCCTGCATTTCCACCATTTGCTATTGGTGCATTCCAGTTTAAAAGTGGTAATCCGTGATTAGCCCAAGTAGGATCGGCATGAGGAAGAATAAATAAATCATCACAACTATTTAATGCTAATGGTAAAGCATTTCTATAAGCAGTTGGTGGTATATTTGCATTGGTTAAATAAGCTTGTGCAAGTGAGCCATTTGCAGTGTCTAATACCCAATTAGGAAATTCTACTAACTCTTTATAAACAGGTATTGTAACAGGAGTTAAGGTTACATATCTAACAACGCCTAATGCAACAAAATTACTAATTGCTGTTTGTACATTAGGAAAACTAGCATATTGAGCTTCAATAACAAATGTTCCACCTTTAAAATCTAGACCATCTACACTAAAATCTATTCCGTCTTTTACTTTAGATGAATTTATAGACCATAATACTGGCACTTTTTGTATATCAAGTAAATTATAAACTAAACCATAAGGTTTTAACCCATTTCCAATGGTTTGAGGAACAACTCCCATATTAATAACAACTGAACCAGCTTGGATTACTCTAGTTTGTGAATAACTATAATTTATTGAGCATAAGAAAAACAACAAAAACAATTTGAAGTATTTATTCATCTTTATCATAAAATTAAATAGTTACAGTGCATTTTACATATATAGAAAAAGCCAACTTAGTAGGCAAAATTCTACATTTAATTATTCACTTAAACGGGACTACAAATAAGTTATTAACATTATATTCTACGTTAATGCTTATTTTTATTTTGTTTCCCTTTTTACAATTTTTATAATTATTGTAAAAATTATATTTGTAATTTTACAGATGCGTTACGATTTTAACCTATATTATTCACTTCTACTCATCACTTTTTCTCAAGGATTGATTTATAGTTTTTTGTTATTAAAAAAAAGAATTCAAACCCAGAATAAATCCAATTTTAATTATTAATCTTCATCAAATGGAAATTCAAGATTTGAAAATAACTAAATTCAATATCAATTACAATATTAATCTCAAAAATCAATTTCAAATTCTAATACTAATTCTTAATACTTAATACTAAAGTCTTAATACTTAAAACTATGACGCTATTACAAAAAATCACAAAACCAATAACAATGCCATTTTGGTGGCAAGATTTCTTAACTTCCTTACCAAGAATAATTTGCGGATTTCTATTAGCATCAAGCTTTGGTGCAGATAAATTTGGATTGCCTTAGTCACCAGTTGATAAAAATTTAGGATTGTTTGAAGTTGCTTTTTGGTTCCCAAATGATGTTGCTCAATTTGGTGGAATTTTCAAAATGTTTCCAGAATTTTTTGCATGGATGGGTGGATTTAGCGAAGCTGTTGGAGGCATTTTTTTACTGCTTGGCTTTCAAACCAGAATAGCATCATTTTTAATAATGGGAACGATGTTAGTCGCAATTTTTTTACAACAATGGTCGCAAGGAATGTGGATGATGTTACCAGCAATGGGATTTCTATGGGTTTCTATTTACGAAATAATTATAGGTTCTGGACGATTTGGGATTGATTATTTAATTTCTAAAAAACACTAAAGATGAAACAGATTATTATAATTTTTGTTGGCTTACTAAGTTTAATTACAACAAGTTGTGTCCAGAAATCATACAAAAGAACGGTAAATTATATTGTTGATGTTTCTAAAGTGAAGAACATAAAATCTGTTGGAATTCGAGGAGAAAAACCTTTAGATTGGAATTATGACACCGAAATGACAGTCATAAAAAAAGACAGTTTATACAAAGCAACCGTTACATTTGAAACAGGTTACAAATTTGTAGAAATGAAATTTACAGTAAATGGCGACTATGAATTAAAAGACCAACCCAATAGAAAAATTGTTTTTGCAGTTGATGGCGAGACCAATTATAATGCGGTTTTTGATGTTGTGAAATAGTTTATGTCCTCAAACCTCAAAGGTTTTTTTCAAACCTTTGAGGTTTTGATATTGATTTAAATATTTTTAATTGATACCATCCATAAAACCCTAAAACCAACTCGCCAATAGTTCCTAGAATAAAAATTGTTGATGGAATTCCGTCAAAAATAATGCTAATAATTCTACCTAAAACTAAGCCAAGCATAAAAAGAATATTAGTAATTGTGGCAGTTTTCCAATAATCATTTTTAAAAATTCCTAATATCCAAAGTGATGCAAATGCTAAATATAAGCCCATAATTGCTTTGTAAATACTTGAAACATCTGTTGTAATTCCTCTAATATCAACAAATTGAGTGAAAATAAAATTGATGCCAAATCCATAATATAAACCAGCTGGAATTACAATTGAAGCTGAAATTATAAGATGTAAATTAGTATTTTGTAATGAGTTTTTGATAATTTTAAAGTTTATATGTTGTCCCTTCGACTGCGCTCAGGGTGACAATATGAATTTCAATTTAAAATTGATTTAATAAATAAATTTTTTGACATTGTAATTGAAATTGAAATTGAAATTTTTCTAAGGAATTGCAACTTTCATTTGAGAAGGTAAAATTTTAATATTCAGTTGAGTTTCTTCTCCAATATATTCGCCATCTATTTGAAAACTTACTGGTGAAACAGTAGTAATTATTGCATTATCTGTAGAAATAATTTCAACATCTTCAGAGTTTATTGGAATATTTCCTGTAATTATTTTTCCAAAAACTATTAAATCTAGATTTTTTAATATCACCAATTCAAACTTTCCATCGTTCATTTTTCCATCAGGATTTATGGTTACGCCAGTTCCATATTTTTGAGAATTAGCAATTACAATCATTCGTGCCACACATTCAATGGTTTGATTATTGGCTTCAATTTTAGCAGAAAATGGTTCTTCTAGTTCGATTAAAGTTGTGAATACTTGCAACGCATATCCTAATTTACCTCGTATTGAACCGTTTTCGTAATTCTTAACTAGTTCTGCATTCAGTCCCAAATCACTCAAATGAATACTTTGCTTTCCGTTTATAGAAATCATATCCATTTCTATAAAATGATTTTTAAAAGCTACCGATAAATTCTCTTCTATTGTAGTTGGCAAGTTTAAATCTACCGACAAACCATTGGCAGAACCAGCTGGAAGAATTCCGAAAATTACATCTTGTTTTTCTAATGCTTCACCAACCATTTTTATGGTTCCATCACCACCTGCGATTAAAACTCGTTCTGGCTTGTGCAAATCAAAAAGGTTTTTTATGGCTTTTTCATCCTCATTTCCTGATGTTTCATAAGTAATAATTTCTACATTATATTCATCAGCAAATGCCAAAGTTTTTATTAAAATTTCTGTTTTATCAACATCGCCAGAAATTGGATTTACAACTAAAATATATTTCTTTTTCATCGCCATAACTTGTATTTCCTAAATAATTTGTATTTTTAATCGAAATTCAAATGTATAAAATTAAATGAAACCCATCTTAAAATTATATCGTGGATATGCCAACGAGCAAGAATTAATTGTTATGGGACACGTTTTTAAACCTACAACTAAAGAAGATTACGATTTTCAAAAAAAGAATTTTAAAAATGCCAATTCTGTAATTAGAATGTTTCGAATTGGTACTCAAGCTAATGCAGATGTTTATTTGCATTTAAATGGAAAAAAAATTCATACCAAAACACTTAATGATGGTTATTTTAAATTTTGTATTCCACTTACAGAAAAGTCTAATTATGGCTGGATAGATTATAATGTAAGTATTTTATACAGAAACGAAGAAATTAAAGAAACCGCAAGTTTTATTAAACCTCATGAAGGAAATTTTGGATTTATATCTGATATTGATGATACTTTTTTGGTTTCGCATACAAGAAATCCGTTGAAGAAATTATACATTTTATTGTTTAAAAACGTCTATGATAGAAAAGTTTATGCCGATGTTGTTTCGCATTATCAAGCGTTGAGTACTGCAGGACGAAACAATAAAACAGAACAAAATGCTTTTTTTTATGTATCGAGTAGCGAATGGAATTTGTATCGATTTATTACACAATTTACAGAAATTAATCAGTTGCCTAGAGCAGTTTTATTACTGAAAGATATAAAAACTAGTTTGACTGATTTATTTATAACTGGTCGAGGCAATCACAATCATAAATTTGAAAAAATAAAACATGTTTTAGAGTTTTATCCTAATTTACAGTACACACTTTTGGGTGACGATTCGCAACATGATCCTTATTTATATGAGAATATTTGCAAAATATTTCCTGTGAATGTTAAAGCAGTTTACATTCGTCAGACAGGAAATTCTAAGAAAGAAAAAGCAGTAATTGCCTTGAAAAATCTAGAAAGTTTGAATGTAAAAGTGTGTTATTTTAAAGAAAGTAGTGAGGCGATTGCTCATTCTAAAAGTATTGGCTTGATAATTTAGTGCTCAGTTATCAGTGTTCAGTGTTCAGTTAAAAAAAATATAATTTCATATTCATCTTACTGATTACTATTGGTTTAAAACCGAACACTAAAAACTGAACACTGAACACTAAAAACTGAACACTAAAAACTGAACGCTGAACACTGAACACTGAACACTGAACACTTACAAACTATCAATCTCTTCTTGAACCACTTCCCATTCTGCTAGAAGTTTATCTAAATCGGCTTTTTTCTTATTATATGCAGTGAAAAAATTGGCGTTTTCTAAGTGTTTATCGTAATTAGAAGCTAGTTCTTTATCGTCTTTTTGAATGTCAATTTCTAATTGTTTTATGTTACTTTCAACCTTGCTTAAACGGTTTTGTAGTGATTTACTTTTCTTTTGATCTTCATATGAAACTTTGTTAGTTGTAACGTCTCTCGACTGCGCTCGAGATGACAAATCTGGTTTGTCTTTTTTCTCTACTTCGCGCATATTTTCCATATTTCTTTGTTCAAGAAAATAGTTAATATCACCTAAATATTCTTTGATTTTTTGGTCTTTAAATTCGTAAACTAAATTGGACATTCCTTGCAAGAAATCTCTATCGTGAGAAACCAAAAGAAGCGTTCCTTCATACTTTTGAAGTGCAGCTTTCAATACATTTTTAGACTTAATATCAAGGTGATTTGTAGGTTCATCCATCACCAAAACGTTGATGGGTTGAAGAAGTAATTTACACAATGCCAATCGGTTACGCTCGCCGCCAGAAAGTACTTTAACTTTTTTATCTACATCGTCGCCACGAAATAAAAACGAACCTAGCATGTCGCGAACTTTACTTCTATTATTATCAACTGCAGCGTTTTCCATAGTTTGTAAAAGCGTGATTTCGCCATCTAGATATTCTGCCTGATTTTGAGCAAAATACCCAACTTGAACGTTATGACCCAATTTTATTTCGCCTTGATACTCAAATTCGTTTACTATTGCTTTGATAAAAGTTGATTTTCCTTGACCGTTTTGACCAACAAAGGCAATTTTACTTCCTCTTTCTACTAGAAGAGAAATGTCTTTTAAGATAATTTTACTTCCGTAAGATTTGGTAACATTATCAGCTTCAATAACCACTTTTCCTGGCACTTTTGAAACTGGAAATGAAATATTCATAACCGAATTATCGTCTTCATCAACTTCAATTCGTTCTACTTTATCCAATTTTTTAATTAGAGATTGAGCCATCGATGCTTTGGATGCTTTCGCTCTAAATTTCTCAATTAACTTCTCGGTTTCTTCAATTTTCTTAGCTTGATTTTTTTGAGTTGCCAATTGTTTTTCACGAATTTCGTGACGTAATTCTAAATATTCTGAGTACGGTTTGTTGAAATCATAAGCTTTACCAAGAGAAATTTCAATGGTTCTATTGGTAACATTATCTAGGAACATTTTATCGTGTGAAACGATTACCACAACGCCTGGAAAATTTCGTAAAAATCCTTCTAACCATATTATACTTTCAATATCCAAGTGATTTGTTGGCTCATCAAGAAGTAAAATATCGTTAGATTGTAACAGTAATTTTGCTAATTCAATTCGCATTCGCCAACCACCAGAAAAAGTTTCGGTTTGGTCGTTAAAAACTTCTCTTTTAAATCCTAAACCTAGTAGGATTTTCTCGGTATCACCAACATAATTGTAACCACCAAGTAGTTCAAAACGATGTGTATAATCTGATAAATCTTCAATTATTTGCGAATATTCGTCACTTTCATAATCGGTTCTAGTGACCAATTGATGATTGATTTGCTCTAACTTTTTTTCTACAATTTTAATTTCTGTAAACGCTTCATACGCTTCTTCAAGAACGGTTCTTCCTTGTTCAAAATCGATATCTTGACGAAGAAAACCCATTTGGACTTCTTTTTCGGTTGCAATTTGACCTGAATCGGGTTTAAAATCGCCAGCAAGAATTTTAAGCATTGTTGATTTTCCTGCGCCGTTTTTTCCAACAAGTCCTACTCTATCGCCAGATCCAAGACGAAAAGTTACTTC
>NZ_JAYVFH010000026.1:0-5666 GCF_043773265.1 Flavobacterium sp.
TCAGATATTTGAATTTAAATTTGAGTAAAAAAAAAATTATTTTATTTTGAAACGAATATACGTAATAGATTTATTAATTTCCAAATATTGTTTTTCGTAAAAGGTTTGAATTTCAGTTACTTCACTTGGTGAACCTTCATTTTTATATACATTATGATTGGCATATAACACCTCATGACCTTCGCCATGCAAGAGTCCAAGAGTATAACCATGCATAAATTCGGAATCGGTTTTTAGATTTACAACACCATCATTTTTTAGAATTTTTTTATATAATTGTAAAAATTCTGAATTGGTCATTCTGTGTTTGGTGCGTTTATATTTTATTTGTGGATCTGGAAAAGTAATCCAAATTTCATCAACTTCGTTTTCGGCAAAAATGTAATTAATTAATTCTATTTGTGTTCTAACGAATGCTACATTTGTCATTCCATCATCGAAAGCAGTTTTTGCACCGCGCCAAAATCGTGCTCCTTTTAAGTCAATACCAACAAAGTTTTTGTTTGGGAAACGTTCTGCCAATCCAACAGAATATTCGCCTTTTCCGCAACCTAATTCAATAATTATTGGGTTATCATTTTTGAAAAAATCATTATTCCATTTTCCTTTTAGCGAAAAATTATTGTTTAATACTTCTTCTCTTGTTGGTTGAAAAACATTATTGAATGTTTCGTTTTCCTTAAATCGCTTTAATTTATTTTTACTTCCCACTTTTCTAAAAAAATATTTTTGCCAAAATTAAGCAATTAATATCCAACACAAATAAAGTTTTGATAATGTTTTTGTAACCTTAACAATAACTACAATTACTTCTTTTGTAGAAACTAATAATTTTGAAATCGCAACAACAAAAAGTTTGTAAAACAAACACCAATAAAATTATAGCGATTCCATATGTTACCGCGAAAAAGTAGAATCAAAACATATGAAAAAAAGAAAAGTTGAAGTTGTTGTTATTTCAGATGTTCATTTAGGAACTTATGGTTGCCATGCCAAAGAGTTATTGCAGTATTTGTCTGAAATCAAGCCAAAAAAACTAATTTTAAATGGTGATATTATTGATATTTGGCAATTTAGAAAATCTTATTTTCCTGTAAATCATTTAAAAGTAATTAAGAAAATTATATCTTTAAGCACTAAAGGTACCAAAGTATATTATTTGACAGGAAATCATGATGAATTTCTAAGAAAATTCACCGATTTACATCTTGGAAATTTAAGTTTATTGAACAAATTAGTTCTTGAATTAGATGGAAAAAAAGCATGGATTTTTCATGGCGATGTATTTGATGCTTCAATAAATAATGCCAAATGGTTAGCAAAATTAGGTGGTTGGGGTTACGATTGTTTAATTTTGATAAATCGCTTTTTAAATTGGATTTTAGCAAGATTTAATAAAGAACCTTATTCACTTTCAAAGAAAATTAAAAATAATGTGAAATCGGCTGTCAAATTTATTACTAACTTTGAAAATGTTTGTACCGATTTAGCAATTGAAAACAATTATGATTATGTAATATGCGGTCATATTCATGAGCCAAAAATTCAGCATATTGAAACGGAAAAAGGAAAAACAATATATTTGAATTCAGGCGATTGGATAGAAAATTTGACTGCACTTGAATATAATAATAAGAAATGGAAACTCTACAAACATGCTCTAAATGAAATTGTGAATGAAGAAGAACATTTTGATTATGAGAACAAGCTTGCAGAACAATTTATTACTTTATTAAAAAACTAAAATTCTTAAAAGCATGATTAAAAACATTCTCGTTGCACCGCTAAATTGGGGATTAGGTCATGCTACACGTTGTATTCCTATAATTAGAGAATTAGAAAATAATGGTTTTACACCTATTATTGCTTCTGATGGAAATGCATTGGAGTTACTTAAAAAAGAGTTTCCACATTTAAATAGTTTAGAATTACCTTCATATAATATTCAGTATGCAAAAAAAAGCAAGAATTTTAAGTGGCAATTAATAAAAAATAGTCCAAAAACAATAAAAGCGATTTTATCTGAAAAAAAAATAGTTGAAAAATGGATACTTGAATTAAATCTGAGCGGTATAATTTCTGACAATCGGCTTGGTGTTCATTCTAAAAAAATTCCTTCAGTTATATTAACGCATCAATTGAATGTTTTATCTGGAAAAACCACATGGATCTCTAGTAAAATGCATCAATTTTTTATTAAAAAATTTGCCGAATGTTGGATTCCCGATGTTGATAATTATCCAAATTTATCAGGTAAATTAGGTCATTTAAGAAATACAAAAATGAATTTAAAACATATTGGAGTTTTAAGTCGGTTAGAAAAAAAAGAATTACCTATTAAATACAAATTGATGATAATTTTGTCTGGTCCTGAACCACAAAGAACATTATTAGAAGAAAAATTAATTCACGAATTAGAAAATTACAAAGAAGATATAGTTTTTATAAAAGGCGTGGTCGAAAATAATCAAACAATAGAAAAAATAAAAAACATTATTTTCTATAATTTCATGCAAACCAAGCAATTAGAAAAAACTTTTAACGAAAGTGAATTGGTAATTTGTCGTTCTGGATATACAACCATTATGGATTTGGCAAGATTAGAAAAAAAAGCTTTTTTTATACCAACGCCAGGACAATATGAACAAGAATATTTAGCAAAAAAACATAAAAGAGAAGGATTGGTTCCTTATTCTAAACAAAATGATTTTAAATTGGATGATATTCTTGCTGTTGATTTGTATGCTGGTTTAAGAAAAATAAAATCAGAAACAAATTGGAAAGAATTATTTATACTTTTCGAGAGTGAATGAAAACTCAGAAGCTTTTCCAAATTCGCTTTCGACATATATTTTTTCTTTGTGACCTTCTATAATATGTTTCACAATTGAAAGTCCTAGACCAGAACCACCTTCGCTTCTAGCTCCGCTTTTATCAACTCTAAAAAAGCGTTCAAACAGTCTAGATATATATTGTTGTTCTATTCCTTCGCCATTGTCGCGAATTCGAATTATGATTTTATTTTTAACTAAATCTTCAATTGCAACTTCTGTTGTGCCATTTTGTTTACCATATTTAATAGAATTCATAATCAAATTTGTGAGAACTTGTTGAATTTTTTCTTTATCGGCATACACATTTATTGGTTTGTTGTGTTTTCGGTCAAACATTAAAATAATATTCTTTTTATCAGCTTTCATTTCTAATAAATCGAATACGCTTTGAATTAATTCAACACAATCAAATTTAGAAAATTCAAGATTTAAATCGCCCATTTCAAATTTAGATATCATATCTAAGTCTTCTACAATATAGACCAATCGTTCAACTCCTTTTTCGGCTCTTTCTAGATATTTTTTGCGCAAATCTTTATCTTTCATAGCGCCGTCAAGCAATGTAGAAAGATAACCTTGAACGGTAAACAAAGGTGTTTTTAATTCATGTGAAACATTGCCAAGAAACTCTCTTCTGTATTCTTCACGAACTTTAAGGTTTTCTATTTCAATTTTTTTATCGGTTGCAAATTTCTTAACTTCTTTGGTTAAAGTCACCATATCTGTAGTTATTGAATTGCTTCGAAGTGTTGATGAATCTAGTAAAGAAACATCATCATAAATCTTTTTTACTCTTCTATAAATAAAATGCTCAACTCTATATTGTAAAAGAAAAAAAGAAAACATTGCAATAGCTAATGCAAATAAAACAAGGAATTTCCAAGAAATAGTTGCAAACAAAAACAACAATACTGTAATTAAAACTGTAGAAAAAACTGTAATATACAAAGTTGTTATTACAGCAAAAGCATATGTTTTTTTTAGGTTTAAACTCATTTAAAAGAAATCTTCAATGTTGTTTTATTAATTTAAAACACTTCAAAATTAGTGAATTTAAATTTCAAATTTATAACCTATTCCTTTTGTTGTTTTAAATAATTCTTCACCAATTTTTTCTCGTAGTTTTCTTATATGAACATCGATAGTTCTTCCTCCAACGATTACCTCGTTACCCCAAACTTTATCAAGAATTTCTTCTCTTTTAAAAACTTTTCCTGGTTTGGACGCTAATAAATAAAATAATTCAAATTCTTTTCTTGGAAGTACAATTTCTCTTCCTTCCATAATTATTTTATATTCTTCACGATTAATTTCTATTCCACCAACGTTAAGGTTTTCACTAGATGAAGAGTCATCTTTAAGACGTCTTAACAATGCTTTTACTTTGCTTACTAATAATTTTGTTTTAATTGGTTTTGCAATATAATCATCTGCACCAGCATCAAAACCTGCTACTTGAGAGTAGTCTTCGCTTCTAGCCGTTAAAAAAGCAATAATTGTATTACTCAATTCTGGAATTTTTCTAATGTTTTCACATGCTTCCATTCCGTCCATTTCGGGCATCATTACATCCATTATTATTAGATGTGGTCGCTCTTTCTTTGCCATAGCAATAGCTTCTTTACCATTAGAAGCAGTACATATTTTATAACCTTCTTGCGACAAATTGTAACCAACTATTTCTAAAATATCTGGTTCATCATCAACTAATAAAATCTTAATGTCTTTTTTCTTCATAAAGCATAAAATATTGTGCACGTTGCGATTGTAAATATAACATTAAATAACATATTATTCTATTCATGACTATGAGTTAACAGTAATTTAATTTATTAACATTAAGGTAATGATTATAAAACTTAAAATTAAACCTTGAATAACTTCAACTTTACAAATCTAAACGTTCTTTGCATAAAATTTAACATTTATAAAATAATGAAAATCAAAATACTTGTTTTTACACTGCTAATGAGTTTGGTAACTATGGCTCAGTCCAAAGGAATTATTACCGGAACTCTTACAGATAAAGAAAACAACAACAAACCTTTGCAATTTGCAAATGCTGCAATAAAAGGTACAAGTGTTGGAACAACAACTGACGAAAAAGGAAACTATACTTTAAAGATTGAACCAGGTAATTATACATTGGTATTAAGTTTTGTAGGTTATCAAACTACGGAAATACTTGTTTCAGTAAAATCAAACGAAACTTTAAACATTAATAAAGAATTATCTACTGACGGATTTAAACTACAAGATGTTGTGGTTCAAAAAGCTGGAAATAGAGAAAAAGAAACAGCATTATTATTAGACCAAAAAAAAGCTGTAGAAATTAAACAAAGTATTGGCGCACAAGAAATGTCAAGAAAAGGAATTAGTGATGTTGAAGAAGGTTTAACCAAGATTTCTGGTATAACAAAAGTGGGTTCAAGAGGAATTTTTGTTAGAGGATTGGAAGATAGGTATAACAGTTTATTGGTAAACGATTTGGCAGTTCCTTCTAATAATCCATTTAAAAAAATTATAGCTTTAGATTTATTTCCAACAGACATTGTTAGTGTAATTGATGTTTACAAAACATTTAATCCAACAATTTATGGTGATTTTGCAGGTGGAACTTTTAATATTTCAACATCTAAAGGAAGTGGAAAAAGCATAACAAAACTTAGCATTGGATTTGGTTATACTACACAAAATAATTTATCCGATTTTAATATTGATAATGATACTCAAACAACAAAAGGTTTCTTTGGATATGCAGGCAATGATAGAAAGCTTCCGTCAATATTTGGTTCAATTCCATCAAACATAACTTTATCTAGTACTGAATCA
>NZ_JAYVFH010000027.1:0-15123 GCF_043773265.1 Flavobacterium sp.
ACGAAACTAAATATTAAATATTGGGTTGACGAAATGCTAGATGAAGATCAGCAAGAAGAAATACACGATTATTTTATGGATTCTGAATCAGATAAAATAGAAGACGCATTAAAAGAATTTGATGGAGAATATGATATTGAAGAATTGCGTTTTATGAGAATAAAATTTATTAGTGAAGTGGCTAATTAGAACGTTTAATATTAAGCATAATTTAAATCATATTTTTTCTTATATAAGATAATTAGTTTTAATTATCTTTATAAATTAATACTTTCTTTTTATATAGATTTGCCCAAAAATCTACCCAAAAATCTACAATTTTGTTAATTGTTTAATAAACCAAGACAATAAATAAACAAAAATGAGTAGAAAAAACACCATTTTAATTGTAGAAGACGAAATGATTATTGCGGCTAATATTTCACTGCAAGTCAATAGTTTAGGTTATGAAGTGATTGGAATAATTTCTAGAACTGATGAAGTACTACCAATTATCAGAAAACAAATTCCAGACATTATTTTAATGGACATCAATTTAAAATCCAATTTAGATGGAATTGAAGTTGCACAACTAATTCTAAAAGAATTTAAAATTCCTATTATATTTTTAACAGCAAATTCAGACGAAGCTCATTTTAACAGAGCAAAAGCAACCAATCCTTATGGTTTCATCTCAAAACCATTTAAAAAAATTGATTTGCAACATGTAATTGAATTAACATTTGTTCGAATTCTTGAAGAAAAAGAATTAGAAAAAAACGCAACTAATAATACACATGAATCATTTGTAATGAGTGATTGCATCTTTGTTCGCAGTCATGATAAAATGGTAAAAGTTGCACTTAATGATATTTTATATATTGAAGCAGAACGAAATTATTGCAAACTTTACTGCAAGGATAAAGAACATTTATTGGTTACAACATTAAAAGATTTGGAAGAAAAATTAAGTTCAAACAATCTTTTACGCATTCATCGTTCCTATATTGTTAATCTTTTTAATATTGATGAAATTGCCACAAGTCATGTTGTTATTGCAAAAAAAGCAATTCCAATAAGTCATGATTTGAAAAAGCAATTGTTAAAACATATTCATAAAATTTAGATTTCTAAATCCTTTAATATGAAAAAAATACTTTTTATTTCGCTACTTTTTTTTAGTAAAGTATTTTGTCAAAACAATACTTTAATAAACAATGAAATAATATTAAAATCTAGCAAAATTTATTTAAGTAAAGCTATGTGGTTTCAAAACATGCCACAATATGATAATGACAGTAGTACATATTATTTTGAAAAATCATGTAAACTCCTCAAAAAAAATTCATCATTTTTCAATCAAGAATTAGCATATATTTATTTGCAACGAACTGATTTTTCAAATATTAATAGTTCTTACTCTACTTTAGACTCATTAGCAAATATTGGATGGTCATATTTGAAAAAAAATCCTAAAAAAATAGAAAATAGGCAGTTAGAATATGATTATTTAACCAATTGGTCTTTTATTAAACTTGAAAATGGTAATAATAAACAGGCATTAAAATTATTCTCTAAAGCAATTTCACTAGCAAATGATTTTAAAACTAACGAACAAAAAGCAAAAGTTTTTGCTGATAAAGGAAATTTTTATCAAAGATATAAATTACCAAATGAACAAAAATTTGCATTATCCTATTTATCTAAAAGTCTTGCTTATTATGAAAGAAATGGAATAGAAAAAAAACCATTAGAACTTTTTCTTGTTTATAGAGGATTACTCTCTTATCATACAGATAAGAACATAGATTCTCTTTTTTATTATTCTGCCAAAATGCAAACACTTTTAAAATACATAAAAAAACCTCAAAAACACGCTTGGTATTATGTAACATATGGAAGAGATTTAATTACTTATCCATTAAATGGTGATAAAAAAATCTCAGTAGAACAATATAAAAAAGGAAAAGAAAATATAATTAAAGCACTTGAAATTTTAGAAAAATATAATATAAATAAAAATACTATTAAACCTTATGCATTTGGGTTATTGGCTGACCTTTATATGAATGAAAAAAAATATGACTTAGCAATAACTAATTATAAAAAAAGTAATAAAGGGTATTCATTATTAAAAAATAGAAAAGGTGCTGAGGATATGAATTTTTATATTGCAAAAGCATATCACAGAAAAGGTGAGTTAGCAACAGCATTAATTTATTATGAACGATATTATAAAGAATCTATAAATTTTGAAAAAGAAATAAACCAAAGAAGTTTACGAGAAAACGAATTGCAAGTAAACCTTTTACAACAAGACAAAGAAATTGCTATTCAGAAAACTAAAATTTCACAAAATAAGTTAATCCAACTATTGGGCTTAAGTATAGTTTCTTTGCTTGTCGGTTTATTAATATTTGGTTATAAAATTTATCGCAATCGAAATAGAAGCAATCAATTATTGGCTATCAAAAATGCTGAAAATGAATTGTTATTAAAAGAAATTCACCATCGTGTAAAAAATAATCTTGAAGTAGTTTCTAGTTTACTTGCCTTACATTCGGCTCAAATTGAAGATCAAAATATAAAAGATGCAATGACCGAAGGACAAAATCGTATAAACTCCATTGGTATTGTACATCAAAAATTGTATCAAGGTTCAAATCTTGGTGCAGTTGAAATGAAAGATTATTTTTTAAACTTGAGTGAAAGCATTCTAGATAGCTTTGGCGCAGAACAACGTATTGAATTGCAATTGGCGATGGAAAAAATAGATTTAGATATTGATACTGCTGTTCCATTAGGATTGATTGTAAATGAGTTATTGACAAACACAATAAAATATGCTTTTCCAAAAGGAGAGAAAGGTACAATTACTATCAAACTTCATAAACAAAGCAACAACATTCTACAACTTGTTGTATCTGATAATGGAATAGGAAAATCTGGAGTTACAAACAGAATAGGATTTGGAGGTCAACTCATTTCTCTTTTAACACAACAACTTAATGGCACAATTAAAGAAGAAAATCTAAACGGAACCAAACTAGTTTTTGATTTTAAAATGAAAGCTGCTTAAATGAGTATTAATACTTCCAATATTAATACTTTCTCTGATAAATAAAAACCAATCTTCGGACATTTTTTGACTACTTTCGTCCTAACTCGCTTTTTATTGTAATTGATTATCAGTTATTTAGTTGCAGAATTAATAGATAATTCGATCTAATCAATAAAACTTATAATCATGAAAATCAATTTACAATTTAAGATGAAAACAATTTTTCATCTTTTAATGCTTATTCCTTTTTTAAGCATTAGTCAAAACAAAAATGTTATTTCTACAAGTCGAGTATTTCCAAAAGTAGATAAACAACTTGAATTTGAAAAAGTTCTTGCAACTCATGCTCAAAAGTACCACACAGGTGATGTTAGATGGCGTGTTTTTCAAATTCAATCAGGACCAGATGCTGGAGGTTTTCATATTGTAGAAGGACCAAAAACTTGGGAGTCTGAAGATGTTAGAGGTGACATTAATGTAGAACATAACAACGATTGGCATAAAAATGTAACCATTTATTTAACCGATAGAAGTTCAAGTAGCTATTCTGTTTACATAGATTCTTTAAGTACAGTTGCTATTGGCGATTTCTCTGATAAAGTTCAAGTTACACACATTTATCCAAAACTAGGTTGTAGCTATCGAGTGGCAACTATGATTAAAAACTTGAAAGCTGCTTGGGCTGCTGAAAATTCAACAGTTGCTGTTTATGAAGCCAATGGTTCTGGCGCACCTCAATTTGCAATTGCTCGACGATACAAACAAGGTTTAAAAGAAAAAACAGAAGGGTTTAGAAAACCATTTAATGAAACTTATGAAAAGATACATGGCAAAGGTTCATGGGGTATTTATGGTGATAATATTAAAGAATACTATAGCGAGGTTTGGAGTGAAATACTTTTTTACAGAGCAGATTTGAGTTCGAAATAATAACCAAAATAATTATTAATTACAATTCTATTAGGGTTTAATATCTTGATAGAATTATAATAAAAATAATATTCAATTTATAACTATAAAAATGGAACAAATTAATAATTTAAAAACAATTGAAACCCTTTATGCTGCATTTGAAGTTGGCGATATTCCATCGGTTCTTGCAGGTTTAGACGAAAAAGTGATTTGGAACGAAGCCGAAGGAAATAAGTATGCTGATGGAAATCCGTATATCGGACCACAAGCGGTTTTGAATGGCGTTTTTGCTCGTATTGGTGTAGATTACGAGTATTTTAAATTAGTAAATATCGAATTGCACGAAATGTCCAACAATAAAGTGCTTGCTTCTTTACGCTATCAAGCTAAATTAAAGAAAAATGGTGCAACTTATGATGCTCAAGTAGCACATTTTTGGACACTTAACAATGGAAAAGCAATTGCTTTTCAGCAGTATTTAGATACCAAGAAAGTTGCAGAGGCAGAAGCTAAATAATTAAAATAAAATGTATTAAACCATGAACCATTCGATTAAAAACCACAACATTTTACCATCACTTTCAGAAAATACTTTTCTCCGATATTTTAATTTTATTGCCTTATATTTTGCACAAGGCGTTCCAGAAGGAATGTTAACTTTCGGAATTCCAGCTTGGATGGCAATGAATGGCAAATCACCTGGTGAAATAGCCAGTTTTGCAATAGTAATGGTATTGCCTTGGAGTTTTAAATTTATTGTTGCGCCAATCATGGATCGATATACTTATTTACCAATGGGACGAAAAAGACCTTGGATAATTTTAGGACAATTGGGTTTAATCATTAGTTTAATTTTTATGGCTTATGTTCCTGACCCATTAAATAACCTTAACCAATTAATGATCGCTGGTTTTATAGTTTCGTTTTTTGGTGCTTTTCAAGATGTGGCAACCGATGGAATGGCAGTAGACATAATACCAACAGACCAACAAGCTCGAGCCAATGGATTAATGTGGGGTTCCAAAATTGTTGGTATTTCTATTGCATTAGCTTCAGGAAGTTGGTTGTTAAATAAATATAATTTCACTATCGCTATGCTTACTCTTTCAGTTATTATTGGGATTATAATGCTATCACCATTATTTTTAAGAGAACGATAAGGTGAAAAAATAGCACCTTGGACAAAAGGTAAAGCATCACCAGAAACTAAAAATTTGCAACTAGACAATTGGTCTTCAATTTTCAAATCATTATTTCGTGTTTTTAGTTTGCGCAATTCTTTAATGATTGCTTTACTATTATTTATAAGTCAAGGTAGCTTTAAATATTTTGGTACTTTGCTTCCCATTTTTACTGTAAAAGAATTGGGTTGGACAAATATTGAATACGCTCAATATTATTCAACTGCCAAATTAATAGGCGGAATAGTAGGTATGATATTAGGCGGAATATTAATTGAAAAATTTGGAAAAAAACGAATGTTGAATATTTATTTTTTTGGATTATTAATAATAACAATGGTCTTTGTTTTTTTTAAAACCTATTGGAATAGCGTTACATTTATTTATGCTATTATGATTATTTTCAATATTCTATACACCATTTTTTGTATTGGCATTTTTGCAAGCGCTATGCAATGTTGTTGGAAAAAAATTTCGGCAAGTCAATTCACTTTATACATGACAATTGGTAACCTCGGACAAATGACAATTGCCGCTTTGATTGGTCCAATAAAAGAGAATTTTAGTTGGCAAATTACGATTTTTGCATTTGCAATTATGATTAGTTTGGCTTGGTTATTATTACAATTTATAAGTATTAATAAACAAGTAGAACAAATAATCGAATTAGAAAATAAGGATTTAGAAAAAGAAAGTTTCTTGATTTCGTTATCATTATTTCAAACAAATATTAAACATAAAAATTAACCAATAAATTAAATAAAATGAAAACAATTTTCACAACAATCATCGTTTTGACGATGTTCACTTTCACTTCTTGTAAAAACAAGGAAAAAGTAGAAACAACAGAAGAAGCTGTTGTAGATACAGATGCACCTATAGTAAAAGAAACTCAAGCTTTTGAACCTTTTCAAGTTATGGCAGTTAGTCATGTAGTAAAAGATTATGATGTATGGAAAAAAGGATTTGATGAAGACGAAATTAATAGATCAGAAAGTGGTTTAACATTGCGTTTATTGGCAAGAGGAACAGACAATCCCAATATGGTTTATATATTTTTAAATGCATCAGATTTGCAAAAAGCCAAAGATTTTGCAAACAGTCCAAAATTAAAAGAAGTAATGCAAAAATTGGGTGTAATTGGTAAACCAGAAATTAATTACGCAGATGTAGTTCGTTTTGAAGAATCGCCAGCAGAATTAAAAGGCAGAGTCAGGTTGACTACAAAAGTAAAAGATTTTGATGCTTGGCTAAAAGTTTATGACGCTGAAGGTCCAGAAACTAGAGCTGCTAATGGCTTCATTGATAGAGCAATCGCTCGAAGTGTTGAAAATCCAAATTTAATTTATCTCACATTTGCTATTAGTGATTTAGAAAAAGCAAAAGCTCGATTCAAATCTCCTGAACTTCAAAAAATAATGAATGAAGCAGGTGTAATTACAAAACCAGTATTTGATTATTTTACAAGTGTTGAGTAAGTAATTCTTTAACCTGCAAGGGCAATTGTGACTTTGCAGGTTTTTTAAATTTATTTTTATTCACTATAAACTTCACCTCGATGTGGTTTCAAAGCATCACGAACTTGAATCATATTTTCATCAGTTACAACCATAAATGCAATAGAATGAAGTTCATTAATAATCTGAAAACCTGTAATATTTATTGAAATTTTTTCAAAAGCAATATATTCTTTTAAATGCTTTTCGTGATGTTCTGCAATTTTAGCCGAAGTTTCTCCACGAAAATCCCAAAGTAACTTAATTTTACGTTGCATTTTTTTAATTTGTTTAGCAATCAAATAAATAGATTGTTTTTTTATTATATTTGAAGCAACAAAACTAACTTTAAATTAATCATTATGATAAAAAAATACCTTTTTTTAATACTTTTAATTTTGCTTTCTTTCAAAGGAATTTCTCAAAACAATTATTCAGTTACATCAATTCCTTTTACTCAATATCTTGCTTCATCTTCAAGTTTACCAACATTAGACGATCATTGTTCTAGTTTAATTACTCTTCCATTTAATTTTGATTTTTATGGAATAAACTATAATCAAGTTGTAATTAGCACCAATGGTTATATTGATTTTAGAACCACATCTGCAAACGGTTCTTCACCATTTGCTTTTTCTCAAACTATTCCAAATGTAACTTTTCCTGTAAAGAACTCTATTCTTGGAGCTTTCTCAGATTTGAATAATTCTAATGGAGAAGGAACAATAACTTATGGAATTTATGGTACAGCACCTTATAGAAAATTTGTAGTTTATTTTTACAATAATTCATTTTTTGCGTGCACTGCCATAAAAAGTAGTTTTCAAATGATTTTACATGAAACTTCTAATATTATTGATGTTCAACTTATTGATAAACAAACTTGTCCATCAACAGGAAGTGGCAAAACAGTTACTGGATTAATTAATCTTTCTGGTTCTGAAGGAATTGCTGCACCTGCAAGAAATACTGGAACTTGGACGGCTTTTCATGAAGGTTGGCGTTTTTCTAGAACTGGTTATTATACTAATTATTCTTTTGTTCGTTGTGATGATAATGCTGATGGTTTTCAAACATTTAATTTAAATGTTGCTGCTACTGATTTATCACCTTCAAATCCTTCTGGAATTACTTTTTATGAAACATTCACTGATGCACAAAATAATTCTAATGCAATTTCAAATACAACTGCTTATTATAATTTTTCTAACTCACAAACAATTTATGCAAGCGGAAACGGAATGATAAAACCAATAACTCTAACTGTTATTGATTGTGCTTTAGATGCCGATACAGATGGTGTTGGAACAGCTTTGGAAGATGTAAATAACGATACAAATTTAGCTAACGATGATAGTGATTTAGATGGTTTACCTAATTATTTAGACAATGATGATGATGGTGATTTAATATTAACTAGTGTTGAATATGTTTTTTCTGGAAAAAATGTTACAGCAATTTTAGATACAGATAATGATACTATTCCAAATTATTTAGATAATGATGATGATGGTGATGGAGTATTAACTTTTAGAGAAGATTACAACGGCGACGGAAATCCTGCAAATGATGATACAAATGCTAATGGAACTCCAGATTATCTTGAAATGGGAGTTGCTCTTGGTGTTGAAAGTAATCAATTGGATAAAACAATACAATTGTTTCCAAATCCAACTTTAGATGAATTAAATTTTGACAATCAAAGCGGAAAATCTATTAGTTCTATTTCAGTTTATGCTATCAATGGATCGTTAATTAAAGAAATAAAATCTTCTGAATCTATACATTCAATATCAGTTTCAGATTTACAAAGCGGAATTTATTTTGTGAAATTAGTAATCAACGATTCTACTTTAAACTATAAGTTCATAAAAAAATAAATAGTAATAAATAGTAAAAGAGGTTTAGTTTTAATGAAAAACTAAACCTCTTTTTTATTCTTATTAAATAAAAAAAAGGTCGCCTAACTCAAACGACCTTTTCCAATTTTAATTTTAAACAATTTTAAAAACCAATTTTTTTAACACTCAAATATAATAAAAAATCGATTAAAAGTACGTTAAAATCGATAAAATACATATATTTAATTAATATATAAGAAATTATATACAAAGTTATTGTTATATTTATATAGTTTCAAAGACTTTAAATAATTTCAATTCATTACTTTTGTAAAAAAATCTATTCATGCCTCGCGAAATTCAAACTCAAGTTGCACCAGAAATAGCAGCAAATGAATCATTATTAAAAGAACATGTTGCTAAACTATTTAATGTTTCTTTAAAAGAAATTCAAAAGGTTATAGTAATAAAACGTTCAATAGATGCACGTCAAAAATCTATTAAATTTAATATTAAAGGATTGGTATTCTTTGAAGATGAAGATTTTAAAGAACACAAAATACAACTTCCAGAATATAAAAACGTTTCCAATTCACAAGAGGTTATCATTGTTGGAGCTGGTCCAGCTGGTCTTTTTGCAGGATTACAATTAATTGAGCTTGGATTAAAACCAATTATAATTGAACGCGGAAAAGAGGTTCGTGGTCGTCGAAGAGATTTAAAAGCTATAAATGTTGACCATATTGTAAACGAAGATTCCAATTATTGTTTTGGCGAAGGTGGTGCAGGAACTTATTCTGACGGAAAATTATATACGCGTTCCAAAAAAAGAGGCGATGTAGATAGAATTTTAGAATTATTAGTTGGCTTTGGAGCATCGCCAGATATATTAGTAGAAGCACATCCACATATTGGAACCAATAAATTACCTCAAATTATTCAAGACATTCGAGAAAAAATTATTGAATGTGGCGGACAAGTTTTATTTGAAACTCGTGTTACTGATTTTATTATAAAAAATAATGAAGTACAAGGAATTGTTACTCAAAAAGGTGAAACAATTTCTGCCAATAAAGTAATTCTTGCAACAGGACATTCTGCGAGAGATATTTTTGAATTATTAGACAGAAAAAAAATTCTTATCGAAGCAAAACCATTTGCAATAGGTGTTCGTGCAGAACATCCACAAAGTTTAATTGACCAAATTCAATACTCATGTGATTTTAGAGGAGAACATCTTCCGCCAGCACCATATTCTATTGTAAAACAAGTAAATGGACGCGGAATGTATTCTTTTTGTATGTGTCCAGGTGGCGTAATTGCGCCATGTGCTACAAGTCAAAATGAAGTTGTAACCAATGGTTGGTCACCATCTAAACGAGATCAAAGTACAGCCAATTCTGGAATTGTTATTGAATTAAAGCTTGAAGATTTTAAACCTTTTGAAAAATTTGGTGCACTAGCCGGAATGGAATTTCAAAAATCAATCGAACAAAAAGCTTGGAAATTAGCAGGACAAACTCAAAAAGTTCCAGCACAACGAATGGTCGATTTTACTCAAAATAAAGTCTCTTCATATATTCCAAAAACTTCATATGTTCCAGGAACTACTTCTATAGAAATGGGACAAGTTTTTCCAGGTTTTTTATCTCAAATTCTCCGTGAAGGTTTTTTAGAATTCGGAAAATCAATGAAAGGATATTTGACTAACGAAGCAATTCTTCACGCGCCAGAATCTAGAACTTCATCACCAGTTAGAATTCCTAGAGATAGTGAAACACTAGAACACCTTCAAATAAAAGGTTTGTATCCTTGTGGAGAAGGTGCAGGTTATGCAGGCGGAATTATTTCGGCAGCAATTGATGGGGAAAAATGTGCCTTAAAAATAGCCGAAAAACTGAACCACAAAGTTCACTAAGAAAGTACAAAGTCCACAAAATAACATTGTGAACTTCTTGAAAAATTTGTGTGTCTTCGTGGTTAAATTTACTTTTTTAAACGATCTTTAAAAATCTTTTCAAATTTTTCAATTTTGGGCTGAATTACCATTTGGCAATAAGGTTGTTGTTTATTATTTGCATAATAATTTTGATGATACTCATTTGCTTTATAGAATTTTTTTAAAGGTTCTAAAGTAGTAACTATTTTACTAGAAAATGCTTTTGAATCATTCAATTCAGCAATAATACTTTGGGCAGCTTTTTTTTGTTCTTCATTTTTATAGAAAATTGCAGAACGATATTGCGTGCCAACATCTGCACCTTGTTTATTTATAGTTGTTGGATCATGAACTGTGAAAAATACTTCAAAAATCTCATCAAGATTAGTGATTGATTTATCATAAGTAATTTCAACTACTTCGGCCGCACCAGTTCTACCAGTACAAACTTCTTCATAAGTTGGGTTAATAATTGTTCCTCCGGCAAAACCAGATGCAACACTTTTTACACCATTTAAATTTTCATAAACTGCTTCAACACACCAATAACATCCACCACCAAGAACTATAGTTTCATAATTACCTTCTTGTATATTAGCAACAATTCCATCAGGAACAAAATCTAAAGAAACGGCATTCATACAATATCTTTTTCCAGTTGGTTCTGGTCCATCATCAAATAAATGTCCTAAATGACTATTACATCTACCACAATTGGCTTCAATTCTTTTCATACCAAAAGAATTGTCATCCTTAAAAGTGATGCTTTCTTTATTTTCTTGTTCAAAAAAGCTTGGCCATCCACAACTGCTTGAAAATTTTTGATCAGATTTAAATAATTTATTTCCGCAAGTAGCACAATAGTATGTACCTTTTGTTTCAGAATTCCACATTTTTCCTGTAAAAGCTCTTTCAGTATCAGCTTCACGAGCTACAGCATACAAATCTGGCGATAATATTTTTTTCCATTCGGCATCAGAAACAGTTAGTTTTTTAGTATCTGTATTTGAATAATAAGGATTTTCAGGTTTAGAAATCACATTTTCCATGGCAATAGTTTTAGGTTTTTGGATAGTTTTATTATTGTTTTGTCCACAAGCATTTATTGCAAACAAAGGTAATATTACCAAAAATTTAATTAATTTTTTCATTGCAATTTTTATTAAATTGATTTACAAATTTACAATAGATATACGCTAGAAAATGTATGCTGGATTACAAATTAATGCGATTTAAGGAAAGTTTAACTGTTGTTGAGAAATCAAAAAACTATAATGCAAATTCTTTTTTCGTATTTTTGACAAGCACAAACAAGCTATGAAAGAAGAACAAGTAATTTTAGTTAACGAAAAAGATGAACCAATTGGTTTAATGAACAAACTTGAAGCGCATGAAAAAGCAGTTTTACATCGTGCATTTTCGGTTTTTATATTGAATGATAAAAACGAAGTCATGTTGCAACAAAGAGCACATCACAAATATCATTCACCTTTATTGTGGACCAATACTTGTTGCAGTCATCAAAGGGCAAATGAAACTAATATTGAAGCAGGAAAACGGCGTTTGTTTGAAGAAATGGGTTTTAAAACCGAACTTAAAGAATTGTTTCATTTTATTTACAAAGCACCATTCGACAACGGTTTGACAGAACACGAACTTGACCATGTTATGATTGGATATTCTAACGATCAACCTAATATTAACAAGGAAGAAGTGGAAAGTTGGAAATGGATGACAATAGAAAACGTTAAAGATGATATGATTAAAAATCCAGATATTTATACAGTTTGGTTTAAAATTATTTTCGATGAATTTTATCACTATATTGAAGAACATAAAATTTAGAAGTAAACTTTTCAAATCAAAAATCGTTAATCAAAAATTAAAAATCTTAAATTTTATGAAAGCAACTGTTTCTAGAAAAGCACATTTCAATGCAGCACATCGATTATATCGAAAAGATTGGACAATGGAGCAAAATGATGCCGTTTTTGGAAAATGCAACAATCCTAACTATCATGGTCATAATTATGAACTAATTGTATCAGTAACAGGAGAAATTGACCATGAAACTGGATTTGTAATTGATGTAAAAATACTTTCAGATTTAATAAAAGAACATATCGAAAATGCTTTTGATCATAAAAATCTTAATCTTGATGTTGCCGATTTTGCCAATTTGAATCCAACTGCCGAAAATATTGCTGTTGTGATTTGGAAAAAACTTAGAAATTTTATTGATATTAAAAAAGATTTGGAAGTTACATTATATGAAACACCAAGAAATTTTGTAACTTTTAAAGGTTAAAAATGAAAGTATATCCATTACTATTTGAACCCATTTTAAAAGAAAGAATTTGGGGTGGAATAAAATTAAAAACTTATTTAAATAAGACAATCGATGCAAGCATCACTGGCGAAAGTTGGGAGATTTCTACTGTAGAAAATGATGTTAGTATAGTTTCTAGTGGAGCTTTAAAAGGAAAATCTTTAAACGAGTTAATAAATCAGTTTCCTGTAGAAATTTTAGGCGCTAAAGTATTCAAACAATTTGGCAAACAATTTCCTTTACTTTTTAAATATCTTGATGCAAGAGAAGATTTATCAATTCAAGTGCATCCCAATGATGAGTTGGCTAAAAAACGTCACAATTCTTTTGGAAAAACCGAAATGTGGTATGTAATGCAAGCCGATCAAGATGCAAGATTAATTGTTGGTTTTAAAGAAAAATCTTCATCCAAAGAATATCTTACTGCTTTAAAAAATAAATCAATTCTTTCAATTTTAGATTCAAAGAAAGTAAAAAAAGGTGATGTTTTTTTTCTAGAAACAGGCACAGTTCATGCAATTGGTGCTGGAATTATTATTGCCGAAATTCAACAAACTTCTGATATTACCTATAGAATTTATGATTTTGATAGGGTTGATGCTAAAGGTAACACTAGAGAATTGCATATTGATTTAGCTTTGGATGCTATAAATTATAATATTGTAAAAGCAGAAAAAAAATATTCTAAAATACAAAATTCTTCAAATAAAGTAGTTGATTGTAACTATTTTACAACTAATTTTATTCCGCTTGATGGAACAATAAATGTTTTTAAAAATAAGCAATCATTTACTGTTTACATGTGTTTAGAAGGAAGTTTTGAGTTGACTTATAACAATGAAAAATATAGCTATTCAATTGGTAATACAATTTTAATTCCTGCAGAAATGACCGATTATAATATTAATGGAAAAGCTGATATGTTAGAAATTTACATTTCTTAACCTAAATTAGAAAGATTATGTGTAATTTTGCATCCGAATTATAAAATAAAAGAAAAATGCCAAGCGTTAAAAATTTAAAAAAAGACATCAACTTCGTTTTAGGTGATATTATTGAAGCAGTATACATCTGTGAAATGACATCTGAAGGAAAACCAACTGAAGCTACAAATGCAATTATAGATGAGGCAATTACCTCTTTTGATGGTTTAATTGTTAAAGTAAATGCTAAAAAAGTTGAAAATAAAAAAGCACATTTCAAGCAAATCAATGCAGAATTAGAACAAACTGCTAATCAATTGATTGCTAAAATCAACGCTTTATAATAAAAAAAATTAGTAAAAAAAGTGTAAAATATTTTGGAGAATTAAATTTCAAGATTATATTTGCACTCTAAGAGTTTGCCAGCGTAGCTCAGTTGGCTAGAGCAGCTGATTTGTAATCAGCAGGTCGTGGGTTCGAGTCCCTCCGCCGGCTCTTAAAATTTAAAAACCATTCGTGCATACGAATGGTTTTTTTTATTTTTTTATTTGAAATATCTATTTATTACTTTTCAGTTTCTCTTCTTTCTTTGATTAATGCATCAAGTTGTTTTCCATACATAGATTTAGAAACTTTTGGGGTTAGTGATTTTTGAATCGTATCAAGATAAATTAAGTTTATATCATAAATTTCTGCTATTGCTATATAGGGTGCAACTTCTGAATCTTTGTGATTTACTGCAAAGTTTGTGGTATATAAATATTTTCTTTTCAATATACTTTTTTGTTGTTCATCAATTGTAACAATCTCTGATGTTTTGCCTTGTTTGTATGCGGCAAACTTTTTTTCTAATAAAGATAAATCTTGATCAATAAGTTTTGAAACAACTTTTCTATATTCTTCATAAATTTCTTGACTTTTAGAACCTGTAATTTTTGTATCGGCAGAAAAAAAATCTAAAGATGTTTCAATATTGATTTTTCCTTTTTCTGCAAAAAATGCAATGTTGTTGTCTAATGAATTTGAAACACCACGATCTAAAAACAAGTAATACATTTCTGGAGAATCAATATCAATTTCGCTAGCAAAATGAGAATCGCCGTTAATTTTTATAGTATCAAGAGCAATTAAAGTTGTGTCTTTTAATTTTTGAATATAAAGTGTTCCCTTTTTTAATCCTTTTATGTATCCTGTAATAAGTAAATCTTTAGTTTGTTTTTTCTCAGAACAAGAGCTTAAAACTAGTAATAATAAAAGTGAAAGAATTGATTTTTGCATGTTTTTTAATTTTTGGCAAAATAATAAAAAAATCCTCAATTTATTATAAAATTGAGGATTTTAAAAAAAAATATTTCTAGAAAATTAACCTTTAAGCCAAGCTTCTTTTAAATTATTTTTACTAAAATCTGATGCGTTGTATCCAAGAGTTTCTGTGTATTGAATAATAACTTTACCAGTTAAT
>NZ_JAYVFH010000028.1:0-3359 GCF_043773265.1 Flavobacterium sp.
ATTTATGCATTCACTTTCTGGAAGTTATGAAGCGTTGTTTAGCAAAAAAGCGCAGTTGTATAAATCGATGGATTTAAAAAATAAAAACTTGACCGAAGATGATTTTAAAAAATATATTTTAGAACATTATACTTTTATTAGTCGACCTGTTTTTATAATTAATGATAAAATTTATATTGGAAACACGCAGCAAAATATGTTGCAAGTGATGAAAGCGTTGGGGTAAGTGATTAAAATTTATTATATTTGTACTTTAAATGATTGATTATGAGTTTGCAATTTATTCAAAACGAAAAAGGAAAAGATATTGGCGTTTTTATTCCTATTAAAAATTGGGAGCAAATGAAGATTGAAAACGAAGGACTTTCGAGTTTTGAAATATCAGCCAAAAATAAAAATATTTTATCTAAAAAAAATGACTCAAAAGATAAAATTTAGATTTAAAATAATCTAATATAAAAATCTAAATTTATTTAATGTCTAAAAGAAACTTAGCTCTAGTTGGAGCAACTTTAGTCTCTATAATTTACGGATTAACTTTTACAATTGCCAAAGATGTAATGCCAAAATATATTGAACCGTTTGGGTTTATAGTTTTGCGTGTATTTGGTGCAGCGGTTTTGTTTTGGATGGTTTCATTTTTTATGAGATTGTCTCGCAAAGCTCACAATGACAATAAAATTGCATTAAAAGATTTTCCTAGAATTGCTGCTGCAGCATTGTTTGGCGTAGCAATAAATATGTTAACTTTTTTTAAAGGATTGAGTTTAACTTCTCCTATTTCGGCATCGGTAATTATGGTTTCTACACCAATTATTGTTTTGATTTTGTCTGCAATAATTATGAAAGAACGCATGTTGAAACGCAAAGTTTTTGGAATAATTTTGGGTTCAATTGGAACTGTTTTTTTAATTGTTTACGGAAAATCTATTGGCAATGCAACCAATGCTAGTTTGGGAAACTTTCTTGTTTTGGTAAATGCTATTTCGTATGGATTTTATCTTATAATTGTTAAGAAATTAATGGATAAATACAATGCTTTTACGTTTGTAAAATGGATTTATACTTTCGGATTTCTACTAGTTTTACCATTTGGATGGAACGAATTTGAAGTTATAAATTGGACAATAATTCCGATTGCTATTTACTGGAAAATTGGTTTTGTGATTTTGTTTTCTACTTTTTTTACTTATTTGCTAAACTTACTTTCAATGCGTGAATTAAAACCAACAACTGTTGCTGTTTTTATTTATTTACAACCACTTTTTGCTACAATCTTTGCCATTAGTTTAGGAAAAGATGCCTTGAGTTGGGTTAAAATTAGTTCGGCAATTTTAATATTTGTTGGAGTTTATCTTGTTACGCAGAAGAAAAGTGGTCAGTGATCAGTTTTCAGTCGTATGTAATAAGATTTTATATCAACATAACAATTGAAAAATAAATAGTGAACACTAATCTCTAAAAAACTGAAGACTGAAAACTGATCACTGATCACTGAAAACTGAACACTGAACACTGAATACTGAACACTTTTTTATTATCTTTGAATTCTTATAAAAAAATATGATACAATCAATGACTGGTTTTGGAAAAGCATCTTTGCAATTACCAACCAAAAAAATTACCGTAGAAATAAAATCGCTAAACAGTAAAGGTTTAGATTTAAATACTAGAATGCCATCGGTTTTTAGAGAAATGGAATTGGGTTTGCGCAACCAAATATCGCAACGATTGGAACGCGGAAAAATTGATTTTTCACTATATGCAGAAGTTACTGGAGAAGAAACATCGTCTAAAATTAATGTGCCAATTGTAAATGCATATATTAATCAAATGAAAGCGGTTTTGCCAAATGCAGACGAAACTGAATTGATGAAAATGGCCGTAAGAATGCCAGATGTATTAAAAACAGAACGTGACGAAATTGACGAAAACGAGTGGAAACAAATTCAAACAGTTATTGACGAAGCATTAAATAATATTCAGAATTTTCGAAAAGACGAAGGTTTATCGCTAGAAAAAGAATTTGTGTTGCGAACAGGAAATATAAATTCGCTAATGAATGAAGCCGTTTCGTTTGACACAGAACGAATTGAAACTGTAAAAACCAGATTAAGAACAGCACTCGACGAATTAAAAGTAAACGTAGATGAAAACCGTTTTGAACAAGAATTGATTTTTTATTTAGAAAAATATGATATTACAGAAGAAAAAGTTCGACTAGAAAATCATTTAAATTATTTTGTAGAAACTCTTTCTGGAACTGAAGCTAATGGTAGAAAACTAGGTTTTATTTCGCAAGAAATTGGTAGAGAAATTAATACAATGGGTTCAAAATCTAATCATTCTGGAATGCAAAAAATTGTAGTGATGATGAAAGATGAATTGGAGAAAATTAAGGAACAGGTTTTGAATGTGCTTTAAAAGTAGTAAGATAAAAAAGAATTAAGTAGTAAGATTCTATAAATTCTTTTGGATTTTTTAGATTCTAATATCAACAGATATTGAAATCCTGAAATAAATTCAGAACAAGTAAATTCAGCATAAAATGAAGAAAGGAAAATTATTAGTATTCTCAGCGCCATCAGGTTCAGGAAAAACAACTATAGTTAGGCATTTGCTTAAGCAAGAAGATTTGAATTTAGAGTTTTCTATATCATCTACTACTCGTGAAGCTCGTGGCGAAGAAGTGAACGGAAAAGATTATTATTTTATTTCGCTTCAAGAGTTTAAAAAACACATTAAAGCCGAAGAATTTCTAGAATGGGAAGAAGTGTATCGCGATAATTTTTACGGAACTTTAAAAAGCGAAGTAGAACGCATTTGGGCAAAAGGTAAAAACGTAATTTTTGATATAGATGTTTCTGGCGGATTACGAATAAAATCTAAATACAAACAAGAAACACTAGCTGTTTTTGTAAAACCACCAAGCATTGACGAGTTAAAAATTAGATTAAAAAAACGTTCAACAGAAAGTGACGACAAAATAAATATGCGAATTGCAAAAGCTTCGGTAGAATTGGCAACTGCGCCACAATTTGACAAAATTATAAAAAATTATGATTTGGATGTGGCAAAGGAAGAAGCATATCAGTTGGTGAAAACTTTTATTCACACGAATTCCACGAATTAACGCAAATTTGGTGAAATTAATTGAACTCAATAAATTAGTGTTAATTCGTGTAATTCGTGTGAAAAATTTAATTTAGATTTAAAAAAATGAAAATCGGATTATACTTTGGCACTTTCAACCCAATTCACGTTGGTCATTTAATTATTGCCAATCACATGGCAGAACATTCTGTTTTAGAACAAATTTGGATGGTTGTAACGCCACACAATCCGCACAAAGAAAAAAA
>NZ_JAYVFH010000029.1:0-31748 GCF_043773265.1 Flavobacterium sp.
CTTTAAAATCTCTTTCTTGATATTTTGTGTTCAATTCCTCAAATTCAATATTCTGCGATTTTATTTTATTTTTTATTTCGGTTGGTAACCATTTTATAGATTTTACATTGACAAAAATAAAACTCTCCCCATTTATTGCGTCCATTACACTGTTAAATCCACAGATAGGCATTTTTGTTTTATTGGTAATTGTATAATAGAAGTGATTTATACCTTTCAATGCACCAACAAATAATTTTTCTTTTTCTAATGCATTCCAATCAGAAATATCGATTTTTACATAATCTTTTAATGAACTGTCAGCTTTATTATTTCTAAATTTTGAATAGTTTTCTTTTGCTACAATTTTAAGTTCTGAATTAAACATTTCAATTAGTTCATAAAGGTTTAAATTGTTAATTTCGTCTTTTAATGATAATTCTTCCATTTGTTGGGTTTCCTTAATAATATTTTCTTTAATTGTTTTAGAAATCAAATTGCCATTTTTAAATTGTAATGTTGTTATTTCATTATCAATGTTTAAAATTTGTATTTCTCCTGAATACCAATTTGCAAAAACTTCATTTTCGTTTTTAAAAAGAATTTCTGGCAAATTATTTTCAACATCAGAAACAATTTCAATATTTGTTAAAAACATTTTATCGTTTTTTATTACCCAAGTAGCAATATATCCTTTTATACAATTTGGGTCATTAAAACAACAGATGTTTATCTGATTGTCTTCTAAAAATTTGTTTAATGGCTCAATGTTAAAATTGTACTTAAAGTTTTCATAAATAAATATATCAAATTTCTGATTTGTCATTTTACTACGATTTTCGTTAAAATTACCACCAACGTCTCGTGGCTTGCTGTCAGGTTGGGATTAGAAAAGCCAAATGTATAAATTTATGACTGAACTTCCAAGTACAAAACCAACTTTGGAGTTTGCCCGAAAGCCCAACTTGCAGCAAACCGCTGTTGTGTGCCAGCCTTTTTACGTTTTATTGTTATAAATATTATAAAAAATGAAGCAAGTTAAAAAAATGATTCCAATAATTAGCCTCAAAATTTTCTGTTGTTCTGCTTTACGAATATAACCATCTTTTCTCAATTCCCACGATACAATAATTTCAAATAAAGTTCCGAAAGGTTCAAAAATAAAGTCACAAATATGATAACTTTCATTTGCTTTTAAGTTCTCTTCAACTCGTATTTTCTTTTTTGATAAGTATTTTGCAGTTTCAATTTTCTTCTGTTCAACTTTTCTATTTTGCAGTTCATTATTTGCCAGTTGAACTGCTCTTGGATTCCATTTATTAAAATCGCCAACTATTTCGAGCAATTCTTTAGTAGTTCTTTCACTAATTGGCGGCGTAAACTCATCTGTCATTTTAACTTTTCTTTTTTTGTATGTTTTATGTTTTTATATAATTAAATGATTGTTTTTTCTTTCTAATATTTTTATTAAGAAATTTATTTTTTAGCATTATAATTTAACTTTATTGCTTTTACATAAAAACTTATGCTAGTAATATAAAAAATTAAGCCTATAAACTAAAATTTTATACTTATGAAATAAAATATTTGAGTTGTGTATAAAATTAAAACAAATTAAAATATTATGATTAAATCTATTTTATTAAATGTTAACGTCAATTATAAAAACATTATAATAAGTTGCTTTATTTTACGCTTCTGTCGCTCGAAGGTTGCACACAACTCATAAATACACGCAACTAAAAAAAGTTGCAATTGTATAAATCATTAATTATCATTGTTTTAATAAAAAACTATTTCAAAAAGCGCATTGCTTATTTGTGAATTGCTTTTTAATAATTCAAATATAAACATTTTTATATCATTGTGTCTAATGGACTAATAATTTTTCGTAATGTTTTGTCATTTACTTGTGTATATAATAAGGTGGTTTTAATATCGTTATGGCCTAATAATTCTTGTATAAATCTAATGTCTGTGCCTTGCTCAAGTAAATGTGTGGCAAAACTGTGGCGTAGACTATGAATTCCTAATGGTTTGTTTATTTTGGCATTTAGTAAGGCATTTTTAAAAATTTGTTGTGCGCTTCTACAACTATATTTGTCTCCAAACTTTCCTTCAAATAGATATTCTTTGGGTTTGTACTCTATATAATAGTTTCGCATTTGGGGTAAAATGCTTTCTGGTAAATTGACATATCGGTCTTTTTTGCCTTTGGCTCTTTCTATAAATACTTGCATTGTAGTACTGTCTATATCTCGAACTTTTAGGTTTATTATTTCAGAAACTCGCAAACCCAATCCGTAACATAGTTTTAATATTGTATTGTGTTTTATGTTGGGTGTTACTTCAAACATTTTTTTTATTTCTTTTTGTGAAAATACTTTGGGTAGTTTTAATGGTTTTTTGGGTCTTGGAATTTCTATTAAAAATTTTTCGCGCTTTTCTACTTTTTCATAATAAAATTTTATAGCATTGATGCGACTGTGTATCGTGGTTTCTGATAATTTTAATTCGTTTATACAATATAAT
Organism: Flavobacterium sp.; assembly: GCF_043773265.1. Taxonomy (GTDB): domain Bacteria; phylum Bacteroidota; class Bacteroidia; order Flavobacteriales; family Flavobacteriaceae; genus Flavobacterium. Next base: position 2,512 of record NZ_JAYVFH010000029.1, read on the forward strand.
AGGTATATTCTAATTTTTTCAACTTCTATATATAAAGCTGATTCTTCTTTTAGATAATGCAAAAATGCGCCAAATTCGTTTCGATAAGTTCTAAGTGTAGCATTACTGTATGCTCGTATTTGAATTTCTTCAATAAAACGCTGTAATAATGAATGATTTATGGGATGTATTTTTGACAATAATGTTTTTCCAGAAGTTTCTTCAATCTTGAATCGATTGCGATATTCAAAGCTGTTGGGTAAATGCCAAACTTTCATTGATTGACTCCAACGTGATCCTTCTAGCTTTTTTATTCGTAGAATTAAATCTAAGTTTTTTTCAAAGTAAACTGCAATTCTTTTTTCTCCTTTGTGGCTTATAATTTTTGCTTTCCATTGCATAATTAGGGTGTATATGGTATAAAATTAGTGAAAATTATATTATATATTGAAAATAATTGAAGTTTTATTTATTTTTTTTGACAAATATTAATATGAAAACTTGTGTTTGGGATTTATATAAAATTGTTTTTAATTTTTTATTTTCTGCGTACATAAATGTGTTTGATGTTATTTTTTCCGCTTTCGCGTTCATCAATTTCGAATTTATTTATGCTTTTTATAAGCGAAAGTAGTTTTGGAAAGCCATAATTTCGAGAATCAAAATCGGGTTTCTTTTTTAGCATTAAATTTCCTAAATCGCCAAGAAAAGCCCAACCATTTTCGTCTTCTAAATCTGAGATACTATCGGCAAAAAGTTTGATTATTTTAGGATCAATTTGACTTATAGCATTATTGGCAGATGTTTTGTTGTTTTTGGATGTTCTTTTAGAGTTGTTTTCGGTTGGAGTTTCAATATCTTGTTTTTTTAGAATTTCTATATATATAAATTTGTCGCATGCGGTGATAAATGGTGTTAAGGTTTTCTTTTCGCCAATACCAATTACTTTCATTCCTGCTTCGCGAAGTCGTGTTGCTAGTCTTGTAAAATCGGAATCGCTGGAAACTATACAAAATCCGTCTACTTTTCCTGTATAAAGTATGTCCATGGCATCAATGATTAATGCGCTATCGCTTGCATTTTTTCCTGATGAATAGCTGTATTGTTGAATAGGAGTGATGGCATTTTCTAGCAAAACATTTTTCCATCCTGATACTGTTGGCTTTGTCCAATCGGCATAAATTCGTTTAAAGGTTGGTGTTCCATATTTTGCAATTTCTTCAAACATTTCTTTTACGTTGGCATACGGAACGTTGTCGGCATCGATGAGTACTGCAAGTTTTAAATCGTTTTTAATTTCCATTGGTTGGTTTAGCATTAAGTTTCTATATCAAATGTAGTGAAAAATTGCGAATTAGTTTTTTGTTTTTTACTACAGTTTTGTTCTAGCCCAGAATGAAGTGGAAAGCCATTTATAAAAAAAAGTGCTATTTTTGTTGTTGTAAAAAAGCGACCAAAGGAAGCTCTTTTTATAACTTACAAAAATGTGCTTTTTTATAAATGCTTGAAGCGTAAAGCTGGATTAGCTTCTAATAACAAATAAATATGTCTTTTATAAAAAAAATTAATGCTAAAGCTAAATCGCAAGCCAATACTGGTTTTGGTACAAATGCTTCGAGTTATGGAGGAAGATTTGTAACGAAATCGGGAAATGCCAACGTGAGAAAGACTGGAATTGGTTTTTTGGATAGTATTAGTTGGTATCATACAATGCTGACAATTTCAAGATGGAAGTTTTTGTTTATTGTGGTGCTTTTTTATTTTAGTGTAAATTGTTTTTTTGCTTCGTTGTATTATTTAATTGGTGTTGAGAACCTTAATGGGATTGATGCAACTACTGGTTTGGATAAATTTGGACAATCATTTTTTTTTAGTATTCAAACTTTTACAACGGTTGGTTATGGACATATTAGTCCGAGTGGGTTTTTGACAAGCTCGGTTGCAGCTGTTGAAGCGCTTTTTGGTTTGTTGAGTTTTGCTATTGCAACTGGACTTTTTTATGGTCGTTTTAGTAAACCAAAAGCGCATATTTTATTTTCAGAAAATGCCTTGATTGCGCCATACAAAGACGGAAAAGCTTTGATGATGAGATTAACACCTTTTAAAAATACAAATTTGACTGATGTTGAAGTAAAGGTAACTTTGGGAATTCAGTTGGAGGATAAAGGTGTTGTTACTAATAAATTTTATATTCTTGATATGGAAATGGATAGAATAAATTCGTTGAACTTGAGTTGGACTTTGGTTCATCCTATTGTTGAATCGAGTCCGTTTTTTGATTTAACAGAAAAAGATTTTAAGACAATTCAAGGTGAAATTATTGTTTTTGTAAAAGCTTTTGATGATATGTTTAGTAATCTGGTTGTAAAAAGAACTTCTTATGTTTTTAACGAGGTTGTTTATGGAGCAAAATTTGATTTAATGTATTCTAGAAATCAAGAGCAAAGTAGAACTATTCTAGAAATTGATAAATTGAATGATTTTAAAAAAGTTACTTTTTAAAATCATCAAAAAAAAAATTCGCAAATTATTCATTTTTTAAATGAGTTTAAGTTGCGAATTTATAATGTTTTAGTTCCTTGAAATTGGTTTTATATTAACTTTTTTTGAGCAATACTTTTTCTTGTGTAAACTGATATGCTGCGTCTAGAAATAAAATCATTTTGTTCCAATTGCTGTTAGGTTCATAATAATTTTTATAATATTTACTTGTTTTTATGGTTAGTTTATTTCCTGAAACAACTGCCGAAGATACAAATCCGCCAGTTTCATTTTCTACTTTTTTATTCAATTTGTCTAATCCAGCAACAGTGTATCCTTTTGGAATTTCTAATGTGATTTCGTTTTCAAATGAACGTGGATAAATCATGTAAATATTGTTTTTGCGCTCTTTTTCTTTTTTGTCTATTTCTATTTGTGTGGAAATTAGTTTTCCTATTTCTAATAAATAATTGTCGCCAGCTTTTTTTACAAGGTTATTTTTTATAACAAAATCTTCTTCATAAATTAATGGTGAGTTTTTACCAAATCGACCTGTGCTTTTAATATTCAATTTGTGATCATCTATTTCAAAATCATATTCGCTAGCAGTAGATTTTTTGAATTCTTCTTTTTGTTGGTCTTTTAGCTTGTTTACAATTGCGTCTATTTCTTTAGTAATTTGTGCGTTTTGCTTTTTATTGGTTATAAAATCTTTTACAGACTTGGTTCCGTATTTTTTATAATCTTCAAATGCATAATCAAAATAATATAATTTATCGCTTTGTTCACTTTCTTTTAAGTGTCCAAAATAGGAAGATTCTTTTTTAATATTTAAGCCAGTAAAATCATCTAAAATAGTAACATTTGAAGAGATTTTGGAAACATTATCTTTCATTGTGCTTGATGGCAAGGTAACATTTACTGCATCGACTACTTTTTTTCCTTTGGAAACTTGAAGTGCATATGCCTTTGTGTTTTCGAGATTGTAATTAAATTGATCTGCACTTGAATAGGGTGTAAAATATTCTAAATATATAGGATTTGGAGTGTTTACTCTTAATAATATTGTTACATTTTTTTGAATTAATAAGTCATCAATGCTGCCATTAAATCTTGGTGTACCAACTATAATGTCATAATCGATATTGTTTTTCTTGAGATATGCCATAAAATAGTTTACAAAAGATTGTTCACTTCTAAAAAATATTGGATCACCATAAAAAGACAATGGCATCCATTTTGTAGATTCTTGAACAACCATTGCTTCTATATATTTAGTAAAAAAAGCATGTCTAGCAAAATAATATACTTCTCTAATTTTTTCTTCGTCATTGGCAAATGTTTTCTTTTTTACAAAGTCGTTTATTTGATCTAAATCACCACTTGGTTTAAATTTTTCATCATAATAATTAAAAATGTCTTCTTTGCTAACGGTTTTTTTTATTTCTTTTTCTTTTTCAGATAAGAAAGCGTCGGCGCGACTTTCAAACTTGCCAGAACGTGCAAAAAATACTTGAAATTTATAACAAGGCATTTCTGCCAATGGATAAAACCAACGCGGAAATTCGTTTTTATCAATGTCTTTGGCAACTAATTCATATTTTCTTTCGCCACCACTTTTAGTTGGAATTTCTTTTAGTTCTGGTGCGCCATTGTAAGTATTAAAATTTACAAAAAAATCATTTTCGGTATCAAATGATAGTTTCAAATCCATAGTTGGATAAACATCGCCAAGAGCAGATTCTTCGGGAGCAAAACCAAATTCTAGTGTAGATTTAAATGGTTCAACACTATAAAAATAGTAGTCAATAATATCACCAATTTCGAGATTTGCAATTGCAATTTTCTTTTCTTTATCTACTTCTTTGGCTTCTTTTTCAACATCAATCTCGACTTCTTTTCCTGTTGCTTTTACAATTTTTATTCCAATAGTGTTTTTGGATTTTCCATCTGAACCTCTTCCTTTATTAGAATAAAATTTATCTTTAAATGAAAATTCCGAAAATTCTTTTACAGCCGCTTCATCAAGTAATTTTATTCTTTTTCTAATTGCAGAAGTATAGGTTACACTTGCTCCAAATTTATGATAATTGTAATATTCAAATTTATGAATTATTACTGCCGATTCGTTTTTCCATTTGTCTGGAATGGAGTTAGTAGATTTGAAATTATCTGATTTTCCCCAAAAAAATTCTTTTATTTCGGCTTTGTCTTGTGCAAAAGTCGACTGAGTTATTGCAATAATTAGAAATAGTAATAGTTTTTTCATTGAATATTAATTATTTTGAAAGTGTAATTTGTTGGTTGTAATTGGTTATTAATTTTTTTATAAAATCGTTCCATTTTACCATTTCGGAAGCTTTTATTTCGCCATTCTTGAAAATAAATGATTTTTTATAGATGATTTCTTTATCGTTTTTTTGAAAAGTTAATGCTATGTCAAAATTATTTTCTTTTACAATTAAATCTGTAGGAAGTTTGGTTACTTTATATCCAGCCGGAATTGCTAGTGTAACGGTTGATTCGTAATTTTTTTTATACTCAAATTGATAATCTGTTTTTCTGTCTTTTAATTCAAATCCTTTTAGTTCGTTCATGTATTCTAAATCTACATACATTTCGTTATCAAAGTTAGAAATTTTATTTTCTACAGCTACATTATAATCAATAGTAAGCTTGTTATCACGATTTTTTAAGTCAGATGTTTTGATGTTGGTAATATGACTGTTTTTTTCGCTTTTTGCCAAATAATCTTCAAGTGCTTCTTGTTTTTTATCACTTTTAAAAGTGTTGTAGATGTATAAAAACTGTGAACGACTTTCGCCCAAATATGTTTTAGAACATGCACCTTGAAGCTTTTCATTTTCTATAGATAAATTGGCTTTAAAAACTTCTTTGTTGGTTTCATTGGTTGCCATTGGAACTTTTTCAATTATAAACTTATCGCCATCTTCTATCATAACTTCTTTGTTTTGAATGCGTTCTGCATACTCTCCAAAGGAATTAAATTTTTCTGTTCCGTCTAAATAATATTTTTTTCCTTTATGAATTAAAGTACAAATCATGTGGTTGTCAACTGCCAATGATGGTGTTTTATAATCATAAGCAATATGTTTTGTTCCAATCCAAGTGAGACGAGCATCAAACTTGGCTAGTACTAACATTTGTTTAATTAGATTTGCCATTCCTTTGCAATCGCCATATCTTTTTTCGAAAACATTGTTAGATTCATCTGGTTTAAAACCAGCGATTCCATCTTCAAATGCTATGTATCTAATGTTGTCTTGAACCCAATAAAAAATATTTTTTATTTTTTCTTCATCCGTTTTTGCATTGGCTGTAAGTTCAGTAACTTTTGTTTTTAAAACAGCTGTATCATCTTTCATTAAATTCACTAATGACTTATACCATTTATATAAATCTGCTGTTGAGTTAAAAAGTGTTACATCGTTTCCTTTTAGTTTATAAGATTTTGCAATTAATAAAATATGAGGATAAATGTAACTTCTTCCTGGAGAATCTTCTTCTTTATATACTGCAGGAACGTCTTTTAATGTATAGGTAAAAACGGTATTGTTTTTAGAGTCTTTAGTTTGGGTTTTGGTTACATTATTTCCTTCAAAATTAAATTCTTTTAGTTCAATATTTAACCATTCTGGAACTGTAACTACAATTTGTTTTTTAATAATTGGAAATTCATCATTAAAATATAATGCTGTAAAATATTTTACATCTTCATATTTTTTTTCTAGTTCATAATTATAAGCATATCCTTGAATTGGAAAATTTACCGACATAAATTTTACTCTTGCATCATTATAGAATAAATCTTTGTCTTTATAAAACTCATCGGTAACATAATTGTTGGTATTCTTGTCGTTTCTAAATTTTAAATTAAAGGTTTCAATTTTAGATTCGCTATCATAAAACTCATATTTTTGAATATTTGCTCTGTGATTAATGTTCATCAATCGTTCGTTAACCGAATGATTTACAATAACTTTAGATTCGTTTTTGTTCAATTCAAATTTTACGTTTTCGGTACTTTCTATAATGGCAACATCATCTTTGTCATAAGTTGTTCTAATTTTTTTTGCCAAAACAATATCATCAGGAGTTGGATCGATGTTTTTTTGAGCCGAAAGTATAGTTGTGAAAAACAATACTAAGAATGTCAATTTTGATAGAGTTTTCATTTGCATATTTTTTGGAAATATACTAAAAAAAGGAAAAACTTTTAATAAATTATAAAATATTATTGAAGTTTTTTTAAAAATGATTTATACAATAATAAATTAATTTTTATTTCTTGTAATTTTAGGATATGAATTTGAAGTTTTAGGAATAACTTTAGTAAAACTAGCTTCTTCAGTTTTACTTGATGGTTCTATTAATTCATTAAGTTGATTTATCTCTTCGGTTGTTAATTCTCTATATCGACCAACTAAAACATCTAAAGAAATATTGATAATTCGTGTTCTTTTTAATGCGGTTACTTCATAATCTAGATGTTCGCACATTCTTCTAATTTGACGGTTCAAACCTTGTGTAAGAATGATTCTAAAAATATATTTACTTACTTGTTCTACCTTGCATTTTCGGGTAATTGTGTCTAAAATTGGCACACCATTTGCCATTCGTTCAATAAATCTATCGGTAATTGGTCTATTTACTGTTACTAGATATTCTTTTTCGTGATTGTTTCTTGCACGAAGAATTTTATTTACAATATCGCCATCGTTGGTCATAAAAATCAATCCTTCGCTGGCTTTGTCTAATCGACCAATCGGAAAAATACGTTCGGAATAATTGATATAATCTACAATGTTATCTCTAACGTCTAGGTTTGTGGTACATTCAATTCCAACTGGTTTATTGAATGCTAAATAAATTTGTTTTTTATTACTTTCTCTAACTATTTTTCCGTCAACTCTAACTTCGTCATCTGGAGTGATTTTTGTACCCATTTCTGGCACAACTCCATTAATAGTAACTCTAGATTGCTCAATTAATTTATCGGCTTCTCGACGAGAGCAAAAGCCAGTTTCTGATAGAAATTTGTTTATTCGAGTTAGGTTGTCTTGCATTATGCAAATATAGGAATTTTAGATTTTATTGTGTTGTGAAAGAGTTTGTGTTGTGGCTTTGTAAATTCTTAAATTTTTTATTTACTTAGTATTAACAAACTCAACAATAGTTTGATATAAATTTTCATCATGCATACTGTGTCCTAAACCTTTGGTTTCAATAAATTTTGCATTTTTCCAAGAGTTTGAAATCTTTTCTCCTTCTTCAAATAGAACTACATTGTCATCAATATCATGGGCAATTAATCCTGAAATTGTTGAATCTTTTAAAAATTTTGAAGCAGATAATTCATCAATTGTTAGATTAAAACGTTTTTTGGTATAGTTAATAAAAGATTGATGAATAAAATCATTCAAGCTCAGCATATTAATATAATTATTCAAAATAACTTTAAAATCTGATGGCGCACCAAGTAGAATTATTTTTTCAAAATTGTGTTTGTAATGTGCTTGAAAGTAAGCAATTGCATTTCCTCCAATTGAATGTCCGATTGCAATTTTTGGATTGTATTTTTGGACAACTTTATCAATAAATTCTGAATAAATAGGAACATTAAATTCTTTTCCGTTACTCATTCCGTGTGCTGGACCATCAATTGCTATTATGGTTTTTCCAGTTTTCTTTAAATATACTAATAGTTTTTTCCATCGAGAAGCATTGCTTTCCCAACCATGAACTAATAAAATAACATCATCATTTCCTTGCCAAGTATAGGTTAGGAATTGATGTTCGTTTAATATATGTGTTTCGTGAATAGCTTTTTGTAAGGTTTTTGGAATTTTATGATTCTTTATTTTTCCTTTTCGTGGCTCGCTAAAAAGTTTGTATGCTATTGCAAACGATTTGTCGGGCAATACATAACTCAAAAGATTTATGTATAATCCAATACTCTTTATAACTATTTTTTGAATAATTTGTTTCATAAAAAAAACCACGCATTTTACGTGGTTTAAGATATTACATTTTAGCAAATAATTTTTCCATTTTAATTCTTTCTTCATCAGCAAGAGCAGCATCAACTAAAATTCTTCCTGAATGTTCATCAGTGATGATCTTTTTTCTTGAAGCAATTTCAACTTGAATTTGAGGCGGAATTGTAAAGAATGAACCAGCAGAAGCACCACGTTCTATTGATACAACAGCCAAGCCATTTCTTACACTAGAACGAATTCTTTTGTAAGCAGCAAGTAATCTGTCTTCAATTAGTGTTTCAAATTCTGATGATTTAGCAGTTAAGAAGGTTTCTTCTTTTTGAGTTTCAGACATAATGTCGCTCAATTCTGCTTTTTTATGTTTTAGGTGAGTTGTTTTTTGGTCTAATTTTTCTTTAGAGTTCGAAACTACTTCCTTTTTATGCTCTGTAGAAGCTTTCATTTCTTTAATTTGCTTTTCAGCCAATTGAATTTCAAGTTCTTGAAACTCAACTTCTTTAGTTAAAGAGTTAAATTCTCGATTGTTACGAACATCTTTTTGTTGTTCTGTATATTTTTTTATTGCAGCTTGATGGTTTTCAATTGCAGTTTTTTTAGCTTTAATGCTATCTTCAATAGTCACTAAATCTAATTGTAATTTTTCCAAACGAGTAGTCAAACCAGCTACTTCATCTTCTAAATCTTCAACTTCAAGTGGCAATTCGCCTCTCACGTTTCTAATTTCGTCAATTCTGGTATCAATAATTTGTAAATCGTAAAGCGCTCTTAATTTTTCGTCAACGCTCAATTCTTTTGTAGTAGCCATATTCTATAAGTACTTAACTGGATTTGTATTTTCTTCTGATAAAACGACTGCAAAATTAGTAATTTTTTCTTTAAGAAAATCAACAATATAATTTTTTGTATATCTTTCGCTTTCAAAGTGACCAATATCTGCCAAAAGTATCTGATTTTCAGCTTCATAAAAGTTGTGATATTTCAAATCGGATGTTAAAAAAACATCTGCACCATTTTGAATAGCATTTTTTATTGCAAAACTTCCAGAACCACCTAAAACAGCGACTTTAGAGATTGGTTTTTCTAAGAAGGATGAATGTTTAATTGTGCCACAAAGCATTTTTTGTTTTACAAACTCTAGAAATTCTTTTTCGTCAATTGGTTTTTCTAACGTTCCAATCATTCCTAAACCAATATTTTGATGTGAATTTTGTATGTCATAAATTTCATAAGCAATTTCTTCATAAACATGATTTGAGAACAAAGCTTTTAGAATTTTACTTTGTAAATGTTTTTCAAAAGTGACTTCGATTTTCACTTCATCGGTTTGAGTTAATTCGCCTTTTGTTCCAATTTTGGGATTACTATTTTCGTTTCCTTGATAAGTTGAGAAACCATTAGAATTAAAACTGCAATTATCATAATTTCCAATAGTTCCTGCGCCAGCATTGCAAATTGCATTTCGCACTTTATCTGCATTTTCTGGAATTGTATAAGTAATTAATTTTTGAATAAAATTTTCTTTTGGAACTAATATTTTAGTGTTTATTAAACCCAAAGCATCACAGAAAATTTTATTAACACCATTTTTGTGATTGTCTAATGCAGTGTGAACTGCATAAATTGAAATATCATTTTTTATTGCCTTTATCACAGAACGTTCGACATAATTTTTGCCAGTAATCTTTTTCAATCCGGTAAATAAAATAGGATGGAAGCAAACCACCAAATTGCATTTTTTTGCAATAGCTTCGTCAATAACACTTTCTAAAGCATCGTGACAAACTAAAATTCCTGTAATTTCATTTTCTTGATTTCCTACTAATAAACCTACGTTGTCAAAATCTTCTGCGTAAGCTAATGGTGCAAGTTCTTCTAGTATTGTGAGTATTTGTTTTAATTTCATTTTATACTATTTTCAGTATTTTTATTAAGTTGACCATTCATTCAAAACTTCCTTAATTGTCCAAACTCCATTTATATTTTCAAATAAAAAAAAACTTCCTGAATTGTGTTCGATATTTCTATAAAAAGCAACTTTAACTAAACAATATTTATTTGCAAAATGTATTGGTTTGCTTACAATCATTAATCTTTGATTGTTGTCATTAAAGCGTTTAGATACTTTTTGAAATTCTTCTAATGATAGACAATTGTTGACTTTACTTTTTAAATATTTATTTTGATTAGAAAAAACTTCATTATATTCTTTTGTCCAATCTTCGACTAATTGATTGTTTATTTGCTTTTTAATTTCGACAGCATTTCTCTTAAGCAATTCATTTTTATTAATTACTTCAATAGTTTCTTCATTATTAGGAGCTTTATTGCAATATAAACTCAAAAGTTGCAATCTGTTTTTAACGATTACTTTCTCGTTAGTATAATATTTGGTTAATAACACTTTTAGAACAGCAGCATTATTGTTTTCTTGTGCAAGAGCATTTTGAAAACAAAACAATATAACTATCAAAAATTTTATACCTATTTTCATTTTTTAAATATAATTTCCATCCAAAGATAAAAAAATGTTACTTTCGTAGAAGTATTATTTTAAGAAATTAAAATTCGGCGATTTTTGTATCTTTGTAATTCAAATATTTAAAGCTATGACAACCTTAACTATAAAAATTGATAAACGATCTAAAGCTGGAAAATCATTTATGGTAATGTCTGAAACTTTTTTTAAAGGAGTTGATGGGATTGAAGTTATTGAGCAAGATTCAAATAAAACTAAAAAAAGTAATAAAAGCCTTACAATTCTGAATTTGTTGATATGATTCTGAAAGCAGAAAAAAATGGAAAATATACAACTTTAGATCCAAATAATATATGGGGAAGTTTAGGGTTGAAATAGAAGACTTGGCTATACTTCATATTACCAAACATTTAAAATTTGGAAATAAATCAAATATTAAAAGAATAAATAAAATTTTATCTGAACTTATTGATACTACTTTTATTGGCACTGGAAATCCTGAAGCTTTAAAATATCAACTTACGGGTTTTTGGTCAAGACAAATTAATAAAAAAGACCGACTTATTTATAAGGTTGATGAAAATATTGTAACTGATTATGTAATTTCTGCAATGGGACATTATTCTGATATATAACTTTATGAATTTCATTCGAAAATTACTTTTTCCTTTTTCCATTTTATATGGGTTGATAACATCGATTAGAAATTTTCTTTTTGATATTGGATTTTTAAAATCTCATTCGTTTGATATTCCAATAATTGCTGTAGGAAACCTAAGTGTTGGTGGCACTGGAAAAACTCCTCAAATTGAATATTTAATTCGTTTGCTTTCGCCAAATTATAAAATTGCAACTTTAAGTCGAGGTTACAAACGAAAATCTAAAGGATTTGTTTTGGCTGATTCAAGTTCAACTGCAGAAACTCTTGGAGATGAACCTTTTCAAATTTATCAAAAATTTTCAAATATTGAAGTTGCCGTTGATGCTAATAGAAAAAATGGAATAGAACAATTATTAAAATTAAATACAAAACCAGAAATAATTTTGTTAGACGATGCTTTCCAGCACAGAAAAGTGAAAGCTGGATTTTATATTTTACTAACTTCATTTAATGATTTATTTAGTGATGATTTTATGCTTCCCACAGGAAATCTTAGAGAGAGTAGAAGTGGAGCACGAAGAGCCAATTTGATTATTGTTACAAAATGTCCTAAGGATATTTCTGAACTTGCGATTAACAAAATAAATGAAAAGATGATGAGATTTCTCATTCGTCGAAATGACAAAGTTATTCCAATATATTATAGTTATATTGATTATGACAATAAAGTCTATAATGAAAACGAAAATAAAAGCGTTTCTGAAATTATGAATAATGACAAATTGCTATTGGCAGGAATTGCCAAACCAGAACCGTTTTTTGAATTTTTGCAATCTAAAAATGGTACTAAATTAGTTTATCCAGATCATCATAATTTTACCGAAAACGATTTAAAAGAAATAAAAAAAGTAGCTAATAATAATATAATTATTACAACCGAAAAAGATTATGTAAGATTAAAAAACAGCAATTTAAAAGCTCAATTATTTTATTTGCCAATAAAAAGTTTATTTATATCTAATAGTGATACCTTTGACAAAACAATTTTAAATTATGTGGGAAGAAGTTCAGAAAACGGTTGATTATATTAAAGAAAAAACAGGTTTCACTCCTGAATATGGAGTAATATTGGGTTCAGGATTAGGAAGTTTTACAGACGATATTGAAATAGAATTTACATTACCCTATAATGAAATTCCTAATTTTCCAGTTTCTACAGTTCAAGGTCACAAAGGAGCTTTGGTTTTTGGAACAATAGGAACTAAAAAAGTAGTTGCCATGCAAGGTCGTTTTCATTTTTATGAAGGTTATTCAATGAAAGAAGTAACTTTTCCTGTGCGCGTAATGAAATATTTAGGTGTTAGTAAATTGATAGTTTCTAATGCATCTGGTGGTGTAAATCCTAATTACAAAGTAGGTTCGATAGTGATATTGAAAGATCACATAAACATGATGCCAGAACATCCGCTAAGAGGAAAAAATGAGGAACGTTTTGGACCAAGATTTGTAAACATGAGTGAACCTTTTAGCAAAGCAATGATATTGAAAGTAAAAGAAATTGCAAAATCTTTAAATATTGAAGTTCAAGATGGTGTTTATCTTGGTTTACAAGGTCCAACTTTTGAAACTTTATCTGAATATAAAATGGTAAAAATTCTTGGTGCAGATTGTGTAGGAATGTCAACTGTGCCTGAAGTTATTGTTGCACGACACATGAGTTTAGAAACTTTTGGAATTTCAGTAATTACCGACATGGGAAATGAAGAAAGTATAGAAACAATAACTCATGAAGAAGTTTTACAAGCTGCACAAAAAGCCGAACCGATGGTTAGAAATTTAATAAAAGAATTGATACAACAATATTAAGAAGTTAAATAAAAATAAAAAAGACGCAATTTACAGCGTCTTTTTTTGTGCCAAATTTTGAGCAATAATAGCATAAAAATTTTCTGGTTCGAATGGCTTAGTAAGTACATCGGTCATTCCGTAAGAAAGTAGCATTTCTCTATTTTCATTTAAAGAAATTGCAGTTAATGCTATAATTGGAGTATGGTTATTAAATTCTCGAATTAGTTGAGTAGCAATTGTTCCGTTAATTCCAGGCAAATGAACATCCATTAGTACTAAATCAAACTCGTTTGGTTGTTTTAAAAGTTCAACAGACTCTTCACCATTATCTACAATGTGACAATGCATTCCTTTGTTTTCGAGCATTTTTTTAGTAATCATTTGATTTGATTGATTTTGTTGTCTTCAACCAAAAGAATTTTTTTATTGATAACCACTTTTGCATTATATGGAATTTCTTTTTTAATAACGACAATTTTTTCACCAATTTCAAACGGAAGTGTAAAAGTAAATGTTGTTCCCAAGCCAACTTTACTATTCAAATAAATTGAACCTCCAAGTAATTCTATAAGACGTTTTACAATTGCTAATCCTAAACCAGTTCCTCCATATTTTCTATTAATTTCAATTGAACCTTGAGAAAAACTATCAAATATTGATGATTGTTTATCTTCTGGAATTCCAATTCCGTTATCAGACACTTTAAACGAAATGGTTAGATTATTATCTTCAATATTTTCAAGTTTTGCTGAGAGTTTTACATATCCGTTTTTAGTAAATTTTAATGAATTGGTTATTAGATTCAATAAAATTTGAGATAATTTAGTTGGATCACAAATTATATATTTTGGAATCGATTCGTCTATTTCAACAGTAAAAGTATTACTGTTTTCATTAGCAATTTCTTTAAATGAATTTTGGATATTGTTTAAAAGTAGTCTAAAATCATAATTCAATTTTTCAATAGGAATATTTTCAGATTCTATTCTATTAATTTCTAAAATATCATTGATGAAATGTAATAAATAATTACCAGAAAATTTTAATGAATTTAAATAATCTATTTGTGATTCTTTAGGATTTTCTTCAATTAATAAATGTGTAATTCCGTTAATTGCATTGAGTGGTGTTCTTAGTTCGTGACTAACAGTAGAAAGGAAATCTGCTCTTGCTTTAGAGGCATTTTCTGCATTTTCTTTGGCTATTTCTAGTTCAATATTTTTTTCTTTTAACAGCGTGTTTGATTGTGTTCTTAGGATGTTGTTTTTATATAATGAAAGACTTAAAAGTGATAAAATCGATATTAAGGCAATTGCCAAAATACTTATTAATTTAGCAAAAGAATTGGCTTTTTGTTGGGTTTTATTTTCTTTATCAATTTGCTCTATAAGTCGAAGTTTTTCTGATTCTTTAAATGCTACAAAGTCTTCAATACCTATTTTTTTGTTATTTAAAACTGTTAGTGTATCTTTTAATTTTAGATATTGTTTTAAATAGTCATGCGATTTTTCAATGTTTAAGGACTTTTCATAATCAATACTTAAAGCTAATAAAATTTTAGCTTCTAGTTCTATATCATTTCTGTTGTTTTTTAGAGCTTTGTTTAAATAGTTTATAGATAAATTATACCTTTTTTTTATTGTTTCTATTTGACCTATTTGATATAGTGCTTCTGTTTTTATTTTTCTTGAATTTGTTGTGTCACGTATAGAAATAATTGATTCAAAAAGCGGAAGCGCTAAGTCTATACGTCCTTTTTCTTTAAAAATAATTCCTTCTTGAAGTCTTAGCATATCTTTAGCACTATATACTTTTATTTTTTCATATATAGTCGCTGCTGCATGAAAGTTTTGTTCTGCTTTAGAAAAATTATTGGTTTCAATATAACAAACTCCCAAATTATATTGTGTAAATGCTTGCTGAGCCGAAACAGGTAAAGTGCTATAAACTGCAATACTTTTTATTAAAACGTCTATGGCATCATCATATTTTTTTAACTCTAAAAAAACAATTCCTAGATTAGAATAACTATCTGCTATATCTTTAGGATCCTTTGTTTTATTGGCATAATCAAGTGCTTTTTGAGAAAAGTTTAAACAGTTTCTGTAGTTATTAATACTTTTATTATACTTAACTTGACTAATATAATACCCAACACTGTCTACTTTTTCAGATGAATTATTCTGAGAAAATAACAAGCTTGGAATAAAAAAAAGAAACATCAAAAATTGTTTCATAATTAAATTTTTGGTTGTTTGGGTTGACTAAAGTAGAAAAATTATTTTGATATTAAAATAATTAAATCTATTATTCTTGAAGAATAGCCAATTTCATTATCATACCAACCTACAACTTTTACCATTTTGTCAATGACAGAAGTCAATTGAGCATCAAAAAGGCATGAGTTTTTATTTCCAATAATATCTACAGAAACTATAGAATCTTCTGTATAATCTAGAATTCCTTTTAAATTAGTTTGCGATGCAAGTAAAAAAGCAGCATTTATTTCATCAATTGTAACTTTTCTTTTTACATTAAATGTAATATCGGTTAACGAACCATCTGGAACTGGAACTCGAATACCACAACCGCCAATTTTGCCTTCCATTTCTGGAAATATTTTGGTCAATGCTTTTGCCGCACCAGTTGTTGTTGGTACAATAGATTGACTTGCGCCACGAGCACGACGTAAATCTTTGTGTGGTTGATCATGCAAACTTTGATCTGTTGTATAGGAATGAATTGTAGTAATGTAAGCTTGTTCTACACCACATAAATCGTTAATTACTTGAATCATAGGTGCAGCATTGTTGGTAGTACAACTTGCATTTGAAATTATTTTTTCGGTACCATCAAGAATGTTTTCATTAACTCCAAGAACAACGGTTTTTATAGAATCAACTTCACTAGGCGCAGAAAGAATTACTTTTTTTGCTCCAGCAATTATGTGTGCATTAATTTCTTTAAAAGTGTAATACTTTCCTGTAGATTCAACAACAATATCAATATTTAATGTATTCCATGCTAAATTTGAAATATTTTTTTCATGAAAAAACAAATAAGATTTTCCATCTATAATTATATTATTTTCGTCAAATGAAACTTGTAGCGGTAAAACGCCATGAATACTATCATATTTTATTAAATGAGCCATTGTTCTATTGTCGGCAATATCATTTATGGCAACAACTTCAATAGTTGGATGGTTTAATAGTAACCTAAAAAGATTTCTTCCTATTCTCCCAAAACCGTTAATGGCAATTCGTGTTTTCAATAGATAAAGTTTATATTAAAAGTTTAATTGTTTGAAGGTTTAATTGTTTAAAATTGTTGACTTCCATCTTTCAAACTTCGTACCTCGTGTTTCAAACCTCGTACTTACAAAAGATGTTTTTCTGCATGATAACTAGAACGCACCAAAGCACCACTTTCTACATGACGAAACCCCATTTCTTTACCAATTTTTTCGTATTTTTCAAACTGATCTGGATGTATAAATTCTTTTACGGGTAAATGTTTTTTACTTGGTTGTAAATACTGACCAATAGTTACAATATCAACGTTATTATCTCTCAAATCTTGCATTGTTTGTATTACTTCTTCTTCGGTTTCGCCAAGTCCAAGCATGATTCCAGATTTAGTTCTTTTAATTCCTTTTTCTTTTAGATATTTAAGAACTTCTAAGCTTTTATCATATTTTGCTTGAATTCTAACTTCGCGAGTTAATCTTCTAACGGTTTCTACATTGTGAGAAACAACTTCGGGATTTGCTTCTATAATTCTATCAATATTTCTAGTATTTCCTTGAAAATCTGGAATTAAAGTTTCTAATGTGGTTTCTGGATTCATTCTACGAATAGCTTCAACAGTTTCTAACCAAATAATAGAACCCATATCTTTCAAATCATCTCTGTCAACACTAGTAATTACTGCATGTTTAATTTTCATGATTTTTATTGAACGCGCTACTTTTTCTGGTTCATCCCAATCTACAGTTTCTGGTCGTCCAGTTTTTACACCACAAAATCCACAAGAACGAGTACATATATTTCCTAAAATCATAAAAGTTGCTGTTCCTTCACCCCAACATTCGCCCATATTTGGACAACTTCCTGATGCGCAAATGGTATTTAATTTATACTTATCAACCAATCCGCGAAGCTCAGTATATTTTTGACCAATAGGTAATTTTACTTTTAGCCATTTTGGCTTTCCAACAGGTAGATTATTTTGGGTAATCGTTTCCATACATGCAATTTTAGAAATGCAAAGATAGGTAAAGTTGAATTATGAATTTAATATTATAAAGTAAGAATTTGCAATAAATTTTGTTGTTTTTTAAATAAAAAAACCTGTCAAGTTATTAAAACAAGACAGGTTACATTTATCAACTTTAAGAAAAGTTAATTGGTTGTTTTTTTTAATTCAATTCAATTTTAATTGGTAATGTATATTGTGTTCTCATTAGTTGTCCTTGAATTTTTCCTGGTTTCCATTTAGTTTTAATAGATTTTAAAACTCTTATTGCTTCAATGTCTAAACCGAAACCTGGATTTTTAAGTACCTTAATGTTGCTCATTGAACCATCTTTTTCTATAACAAATGAAACAAAAACACTAATAACTGTTGCTTCATCAATTTCTGGAGTTTTGAATTTTTCGCCAACTTGTTTTCTAAATTTATCAATTCCGCCAGGAAAATCTGGTTGTTCATCTAGAATTCCTGTGCCAACCACAATAGTCGGAATTTCAGGTTTAGTATCTATAACATTTGTTCCTCCTGATGGATCAGTATTTGTGCTTAGACCAGTTCCAGTATTGGTTCCTGGAGTTGCATTGGTTTGTGGAGTTTCATTATTTGTTGGAACTTCTGGTTGTGCTTGGTTGGTTTTTACAACTACCAAAGGTGCTTTTTTTGTTATTTCTTCTATTGGATTGGAGATAGGTTTTACTTTTTTGATTATTTTTTTCTCTAATGGTTCAGCTTTGTATGGTGTTACGACTAAAGAATCATCTATTGTAGGTGGTTTATGCATTTTTGGTTTGTCATCAAACGATGAAAAAAGCATACAAATTCCAGAAATAAATGCAATGAACATTATTCCTGAAAGTAGAGCATATAAACTAGTTTTTGGACTTTCTTGACGCAATTTATATGCGCCATATTCTTGGTTTTTTCCTTCAAATACAAGGTCTAACCACTTTTTTTCAAAGATACTTACGTTTGACATAATTTATAGTTTTAATTGTTAAGTATCGATGTTACATAAGCCGAAGAGTGTTTTGTTTTATAACGCATCTATTCTTACAATATTGTGTTGTTATTGTAAGAATTATTAAAATATTTTATTAATTTAATTTTAAATTTTGATTTAATAGTATTTTAATTAAAACTTCTAATTTAATAACAATACAAATGCTAATTAACCCTGATGGAAATGACATCCTTTTTCTTTTTTTTAAGAAAAAGATAAAATGTACAGCAGGAAAAAGGTAAACAAGAAATGGCAAGCTGTTCGTTTCAAAACATAAAAAAATTAAAAAATATTTTTTTAACGCTTGGTTTGAATAATCTCGGCCAAGAGTTTTTTGGCGCGTAGTAATTTTATTTTTACATTGCTTAAAGGTTCGTCAAGTTGTTCGGCAATTTCTTGATAACTCATTTCTTGAAAGTACCTAAGTTGTATAACTTCTTGATAATGAGGTTTTAACTCTTTAATGTATTGTAGTAATTGCGATAAATTTTGTTCTGTAATTAACTCATCTTCGGCTGATGGTGAACTGTCGGCAATGTTATATGCTTGTTGGTCTTCTTCGTCTGTGATTTCAACAAAAAGCGATGATTTTTTTTTGCGAAGTAAATCAATATGAACGTTTTTGGCAATAGTGATAATCCAAGTATTAAACTGAAATTCAGGATTGTAACTTGCAATTTTATCAAATGCTTTAGAGAAGGTTTCTATTGTAATATCTTCGGCATCGGTTTCGTTTTCGGTACGTTTAAGCATAAAACCATATACTTCATTCCAGTAATGGTCAAGCAAATAGGTGAATGCAACTTGGTCGCCTTTTTTGGCTTTTTCTATATATGGATTTATTTCCACTGTACTGGTTTAGAAAATGTATTAGTAATAAAAATATTTAATTGTGTGAAGATAAGTACAATTTCTATAATTGGAAACCAATATATTACATCTTTTTCTTTTAGTTTTGAAGCTGCAAATCCCATAGAAATCCATGCAATTATATATCGAAAACCTACCAAACTTAAAACTATAATCCATTTAAATTGAAACGAAAGTAAAATTATTGAAAGTAAAACGAACAATAATTGCGAAATGTAAAATGTTGCAAGTTGGGTTCTATCAAAAGGTTTATAATTTTTGGCTGTTGAAATGTGCCTTCTTTTTTGAGCAAACCAATCTTTGAAACTAGTTTTTGGCATTGAATAGGTAAAACTTTCTGGTGTAAAACAAACTGTTGTATTTTTATTATTTGCAGCTTGGTTGATAAATAAATCATCATCGCCAGAACGAATTTTCATGTGATCCATGAAGCCACGAACTTTAAAAAACTCTTCTCTTTTGTATGCTAAATTTCGTCCAACTCCCATATAAGGTTTTCCAATTTTTGCCCAACCAAAACATTGTGTTGCAGTCAATAAAGTTTCAAATCTTATGATTTTATTTAAGAATGAACCTTTAATTTTTTCGTAAGCACCATATCCTAAAACAATCGTTTTTTGTTGTGTAAATTGTGAACTCATTTGGGTAATCCAATCTTTAGAAGTTGGATAACAATCGGCATCAGTAAACAATAAATATTCGTTTTTGGCAGCTTTTATTCCAAGTGTTAATGCAAATTTTTTGTTACCCCAAAATGCTTCAATATTTTCAACTTTTACTAATTTAATGTTGCTATGTTGTTTTTCAAACGCTTCAAATAAATCTAAGGTTTCGTCGCTTGAAGCATCGTCGATTAATACAATTTCAAAATCGGGATAATTTTGTTCTATTAATAAAGGAATAAATTTAGCAACATTTTCTGCTTCATTTTTAGCACAAACAATAACTGATATTGGAACTCTTTTTGGAGTACTAACGAGAGGTTTTGCAAAAGAAAATCTACCAAAAAACACAACGTAATATAGAAATTGGATAATTACAACAGCAATAAACAAACAAAGTAAAATTAGTAACATAATGGGTTTTTAAACGTGTGCAAAAGTATGAAATGATATTAGATAATAAGAATTGATTTTAGATTTTTTTTAAAATTATCTTGAACATTTCTTCATTTCATTAGCAACTTCAATTGCTTGATTATCATTAGTTTTTTCTAATTCAGTAATTATGTTTTTATAATCTTTATCATCTCTATTTTGTGACATTTTTTTTACAGCTTCTATTGAATTTATTAAAATTTCAAAGGCAACTATTCCTCTTGCTTGTTGCATTGTTTTGTTAGATAAATCATCAACTTTAATTGGTTTTTTAGACTTTTCTTCATATTTATCAACCAATCTTTTTAAAGAAGCTACTGCTTTTTCGTGATTGATAATTTTTAAATTTCCGTAGATGTGTACTGCTAAATAATTCCAAGTTGGTACATTTTCATGATCATACCATGATGAAGAAATATAGGAATGTGCACCAGAAAATATAACTAAAACATCCTTATTATCTTTAAAACTTTTTGCTTGAGGATTTTCTATTGCAACGTGACCTGTAAGAATTTCATTTCCAGTTTCATCTTTTTCTAAAAGTAACGGAATATGAGTTGCCCAAAGTTTACCACTAGTGAGATTTACTAAAATAGCAAATCCGTTTTCGTGAATGAAATTGCGAATTTCTTCTTGGTTTTCGTTTTTGTATATTTTTGGGATGTACATTTAAGTTTAAATCATTAAATAATACTTGATTAACAATTTTCTTCAATCCATTGATAAAGTTCAACTAAAGTTTTTCCCATCGTTGCCAAATTTGTCTTTAAATGCATAGCAGGAATATCTTTGTCTTTTTCACGATGAGTAATTGTTCTAAAACAATCTGGACATTTATAATGATCGTGAGAACCTTTTGTTCTTAGGTAATAACATTTATTTGCTTTTAGATAAGCAATCCAATCTTTAGTTTTTACAGGTCTATTATTTCCCATTTCTAAAATTAAACAGTAGCTTCAAGCATTGATGTTTTTAAAGTTCCAGGTTCAAAACCTTGCAAAACTCCGTTTTCATCAATATAAGATTTAGAATAATTTTTATTGTGGTATTTTACTTTTGAAAATCCAAGTTTAGTTAATTCAATCTCTCTTTGTTCGTTTGTTAATTTCATTAAATCTTGACAAAAAAGCTGAAGATTTTCTTGAAAAGATTGATGTGCTTCTTCTTTAGAAATTCCATATCCGCTAACTAAAATTGCAGGAGAAACTACAACAAAATGTTCTCCTTCTTTACCAGTTGCAACAATAGCTTTTATGGAAATAGAATTTTCTTTAATTCTTACAGTTTCAATAATATCATTGAAATTGATGCTCATATAATTTTATTTTTATATACAAATGTAGTTATATTTTTTTTATATATAATCTCAAAATTCTAATTTTATATCACATTAACTTCAGCTTCAATAGCAATACCAAATTCCTTGAAAACAGTAGCTTGAATATCTTTGGCAACATTTAAAATTTCTTGTCCAGTTGCGTTGCCATAATTTACTAAAACTAATGCTTGGTTTTTATGAATTCCGGCATCGCCAAATCGTTTTCCTTTAAATCCAGCTTGTTCAATAAGCCAACCTGCAGGAACTTTTACTGTTGTTTCAGAAAGAATATAATGTGGCATTTCGGGATGTAAAACATGAATTTCATCAAATTCAGCTTTCGAAATTATTGGGTTTTTAAAAAAACTTCCGCTGTTGCCAAGTTCTTTTGGATCGGGTAATTTGCTTTGACGAATTGCAATTACAGCATTAGAAACATCTATTAAAGTTGGTGTGTCGATATTTTTATTTTCTAATTCTTTAGAAATATCACCATAAGAAATATTAATTTTATGATTGTGTTTGGTTAATTTAAAAACGACCGAAGTAATAATATATTGGTCTTTACATTCGTTTTTAAAAGTACTTTCTCGGTAACCAAATTTGCAATCTAGTTTAGAAAAAACCTTTTTTGTTTGGGTTTCAATATTCATTGCATTACAGAAAACAAAAACATTTTTAATTTCGGTTCCATAAGCACCAATATTTTGAACTGGTGTTGTGCCAACATTTCCAGGAATTAGTGACATGTTTTCTAGTCCTCCAAAATCTTGGTTGATTGTCCAGAGTACAAATTCGTGCCAGTTTTCGCCAGCCATACTTTCTACCCAAACGAAATTTTCATTTTCTTGAACAATTCTTTTTCCTTTTATATCAATATGAATAACAAGTGCATCTATATCTTGTGTCAATAACATATTGCTTCCGCCACCAAGAATAAACTTTTTGTCTAATGAATGATTTTTCAATACAGTATTTAATTCAGCTTCATTTTGAACGGCTACAAATTGCTTTGCTTTGGCTTCAATTCCAAAAGTGTTGTATTTTTTTAAAGAGAAATTATTTTGAATTTGCATTTTAATTGATATTGTAATTTATTTTTTTTGAACATAGATTTAAGAAATTAGAGAAATCTATTTTTTTTTATAATTATCTCGTAACCTCAAATTTCGTATCTTTTATTTCGTACCTCGTACTTTCAATCTATTCTTCAGTTTCTAATGCTCTTTTTAAAAAGTCATTCATTGGTTTTAAAATAATTAATTTTTGAGCAATTTTTTTGGTGAAATCAGGTTCTGAAAAAAGTTTGTCATCAATTTTTTGCGAAGCAGTATAGCTTTTAAGCTTTAAAAATTCAATTGCAGCATGATTTGGATCGTAACCTTTTGGAGCTTTTTTTAATACATTAGTATCATCGCGAGTTAATTCTTTATATTCTGATTTAAAATTTATATTGTTTACAATTGCTTCTAAATCATCATGAAAAAATTCAATTTCTTTTCTTATTTGTTTTAATTCATTTGGCTCTGGACACCAAACACCACCAGCAATGAACGAGTTTCCTTTTTCGAAATGAATATAATATCCTGGTGCATTTTTTCGATTTTTATTTTGCGACAACCAAACTCCCATATTGGTTTTGTATGGCGATTTGTCTTTAGAAAACCGAATATCACGATTGATTCGAAACGTACAGTTTTTTATTTCTAATGGTTCTAATGATTTGTCTAATGGTTTCATCTCTGTCAAAATTGATGCAATATAACTATGATATGATTTTTTGTAATCATCATATCTTTTTTTGTTGGCATGCATCCATTCGGTATTATTATTTGCAATTAAATCTGCAAGAAATTGTTGTGCTTCTTTTGTAATCATTTGTCTTACATTGATGTTTTTTGAACACAGATTTAAGAAATTAGAGAAATCTAAAAAAGTATTTTTTTAATTATCTTGTAGTCTCGTATTTCGTATTTCGTATTTCGTACTTCGTATTTCGTATATCGTACTTCTATAAATGTTTCCTTAAATCGTTTTCAGATAAAAAACCAATATGACTCCAAGTTTCTACTCCATTTTCATAAATCAATACAACAGGTAAACCAGTAATTTTCATAGATTCTAAAAGCGTTTTATTTTCATCTGCATCTAGCATTATTAATGAAGTTTGGGCTTTTAATTCTTCTTTCATTTTCATTAAATAGGGTTTCATTTTTTTACATGGTTCACACCATTTTGCCGAAAAATTAATGATTACTTTTTTATCTGAATGTATTAATTTGTCAAATTCTAGCGAGTTCATTCCGGTTGGTTTGCTATCTGATGGAAAAGTTTTTTTTCCTTTCCATTTCATAATTCCACCGTCTAAATTGTAAACTTCTTTAAATCCTAATTCTGATAATTTAGTTGCAGCTTGACTACTTCTTCCACCAACTTTACAGTAAACTAATACTGGTTTAGATTTGTCTAATTTTTCAACATTTGATACAAAATCTTCACTATTCCAGTTAATGTTTTTTGCGTTTTGAATATGTTCAACATTGTATTCTTCTGGTGATCTAACATCAATTAGTTGAGCATTTTTTTCAGATAATATTTTCTCTTCAAAAAGCAGTCCATCAATAGTTTTATAAGATTCCTTTACTTCATTAACTTCATTGTTTTTTGATGTCTGACCTTGGCAACTATATAGAATTAATGTTAGAACTATAATAGAGATTATTTTTTTCATAATAAATGATTTAATTTTCTGCTAAATTACAAAATTATAGATTAAATATTTTATAAGATTGATGAGTCGATTTTACTATTTTTTCGGTGCGTTCTTTATGTGTATCCGAAATAAATAATTGCCCAAATTCTTCTTGATTTACCATTTCTACAATTTTACTAACTCTAAATTCATCTAGTTTGTCAAAAATATCATCAAATAACAGTATTGGTTTTTCGCCACTTTGTTTTTTTACAAATTCAAATTGTGCTAGTTTTAATGCAATTAAAAAAGATTTTTGTTGTCCTTGCGAACCAAATTTCTTTATTGGATGATTGTCAATTTGAAAAGCCAAATCATCTTTATGAATCCCAACCGAAGTATATTGCAACGCTCTATCTTTAGCCAAATTTTGTTCTAATAAAAGTATCATTTCAGCTTCAAACAGATGACTTTCATAAACCAATTGAACGGTTTCTTCAGAGTTTGTTATAGCTTGATGATGTTTGTTGAAAATGGGTAGAAATTCTTCTAAAAATTTTTTACGTTTTTCAAAAATATTTTTTCCTAAACCATTTAATTGTTCATTATATATTGACAAAGTGTCGTTTTCAAAAACATGATTTAAAGCAAAATATTTTAATAAAGCATTGCGTTGACTTATAATTTTTTGGTATTGAATTAATTCTTGCAAGTAGTATAAATCTAGTTGCGAAATTACATTATCAATAAATTTTCGTCTAGTTTCACTTCCTTCAATAATCAAATCATTATCGGCAGGCGAAATTATTACTAGAGGAATAAATCCAATATGATCTGAGAATTTTTCGTAAGCTTTTCCGTTTCGTTTTAAGATTTTCTTTTGTCCTTTTTTAAAACTGCTTACAATTTGTTCGTTTCTATTTGCTTTTTCAAATTCGCCATCAATGACAAAAAACTCTTCGTTGTGTTTTATATTTTGAACCGCCAACGGATTAAAATAACTTTTTCCGCTTGCCAAATGATAAATTGCATCGAGCACATTGGTCTTTCCAATTCCGTTTTTTCCAACAAAACAATTGATTTTAGCATCAAATTCGAAAGAAGCTTCCGAAAAATTTTTATAATTGAATAAAGAAATCTTTTTTAAAAACATTTGTAATTGCTTGAAAACACTATTATCAGCGACTTTGTGAGTGTTTTTTTTTAAGTGGGTGCAAATTATTGAAAAATATCGACAAAATGACTTTCAAATTAGAATAAAAATTTTATTTTTGCGCACACTAAATTAAAACTAGATGGCAACTTATAATAAGAGAGGTTACAAACCAGCAAAAGAAAAAGAAGAAAAATTAGACAATAATTTTATTGAAGATGTAAATGTAGATGAAAAAGATAGTGCTACAGCAAAAGCATTTGACACTTTGGATCAAACAGCTTCTAGAACTGAAGATTTTGTTGCTAAAAATCAAAAATATATATTAGGTGGTTTGGCAATTATTGCTTTAGTTACTATTGGATATTTATTATACCAAAGATTTATTGCAGAACCAAGTCAAGAAGAAGCTACAGATGAACTATTTGTTGCACAACAAAATTATCAGAAAGCAGTTGATGCTTCAGTTCCAAAATCGCAAGATTCATTATTTAATTTAGTAATTAAAGGTTCAGATGGTAAACTTGGTGTTATTGGTATTGCAGATCAATATTCTGGTACTGATGCAGCAAATCTTGCAAATTATTATGCTGGAGTTTCTTATTTAAATTTAAAAAAATATGATGATGCCATAAAATATCTTGAGAAGTTTTCTTCTAAAGATGCAGTAATAGGATCAGAAGCAATTGGTTTAATTGGTGATGCTTATTCTCAAAAAAATGATGCTAAAAAAGCTTTAGAGTTTTATGTAAAAGCAGCAAGAAATACAACTAATGAATTAACAACTCCTGTGTTTTTAATGAAAGCTGGTAAAACTGCATTATCATTAGGAAACAAGGCAGATGCTTTAACTTATTTTACTGAAATAAAAGAAAAATATGAAGCAACTCCAGAAGCTCAAACAATTGATGGTTTGATTGGAATGGCTCAATAATTAGTTAGCAGTTTACAGTATTCAGTAAACAGTTTTAACTGAACACTAAAAGCTGAACACTGAACACTAAATAAAAATGGCTACAGCTAATAAAAATTTATCTAATTACAATAAAAATACAATCCCAAACGCGAAAGATTTTCGGTTTGGGATTGTTGTTTCTCAATGGAATGAGAAAGTTACCGAAGGTTTATACAATGGTACAATTGCAGCTTTGTTAGATTGTGGTGCTGTAAAAGAAAACATTATTCGTTGGAATGTTCCAGGTAGTTTTGAACTTGTTTATGGTGCTCAAAGAATGATTGTAACACAACAAGTTGACTGTGTAATTACAATTGGTTGTGTGATAAAAGGTGAAACAATGCATTTCGAGTTTGTATGTGAAGGCGTAACACAAGGAATAAAAGATTTAAATGTGCAAACAGATGTTCCTGTTATATTTTGTTTACTTACAGATAATAACGAGCAACAATCTATAGATAGAAGTGGAGGAATTCATGGAAACAAAGGTACAGAAGCTGCAATTGCTGCTATTAAAATGGCAGAATTGAGAAAAAATTCTGAACAATAAATTTTAAGTATTTAATTCTAAATCTTTGATGTAATCTTTATATTCTAGAAAGAATTGTTCAAAAAGATCCATTTTTTCATTAAAAAACGAAAAAATCTCTACCCAATTATTTCGGTTATTCATGCTTATATTGTTTTTTTCAATCCAGATTCGGCTAATTATTTTTCCGTTTTCTAATTGATGATTTTTTTCAAAAACTAAATCTTTTATATAATCGGTTTCTAAAATGGTTTTTAGAGATTCTATTTTTTCAAAATATATTTTTCTTTTTTCTTCTTCTTTGTTTTCAATGTCTAAAATTACCTTGATATTTTTGTTGTCTGTATAAAATTTAAACGAAAAATCTTTAATATCAGTAGTATACATAATCCATTTTCTTGGATATTGTGCGGCAAATTCAATCCAAAATTCTCTTTTAATTTTCAAAGCATCTTCTTTGCTATACATTTTATTCTTGTATTTTATTTTTAATGTTCAAATTTATGAAATAAAGCCAGCTAAAGAATGATTTTTTTGTTTTTAATAAGTTCTTAACTAGAATAAATAATAGAATTTCATTAAATTTGCTAACTTTGGTTTTTAACAATCAACTACCAGAAATAAACAATAAATAATGTCAAGCATAATTCAATTACTTCCTGATCATGTTGCCAATCAAATCGCTGCTGGAGAAGTGGTACAAAGACCAGCATCGGTAGTAAAAGAATTATTAGAAAATGCTGTTGATGCTAAAGCTACCGATATAAAATTAATAATAAAAGATGCTGGAAAATCTTTAGTTCAAGTTATTGATAATGGTTTAGGAATGAGTGTTACCGATTCGCGTTTGTGTTTTGAACGTCACGCAACTTCCAAAATTCGTCAAGCCGAAGATTTATTTTCATTGCACACCAAAGGTTTTCGAGGCGAAGCATTAGCATCAATTGCTGCAATTGCTCATGTTGAAATGAAAACCAAGCAAGATCAAGAAGAACTTGGAACTCATATTGTTATCGAAGGAAGTAAATTTGTTTCACAAGAGCCATCAGTTTCACCAAGAGGAACTTCATTTTCTGTAAAAAATTTATTTTTTAATATTCCAGCTCGAAGAAATTTTTTAAAATCAGAAACGGTTGAATTTAGACATATTGTTGATGAATTTCAGCGAGTAGCATTGGCACATCCAAACATATATTTCACAATGTATCACAATGGTAGTGAGATGTTTAATCTTCCTAATTCTAATTTTAGGCAAAGAATTGTAAATGTTTTTTCGGGTAAAACAAATGAAAAACTAGTTCCTATTCAAGAAGAAACAGAGATTGTTACAATTCAAGGTTTTGTTGGAAAACCAGAATTTGCTAAAAAAAATCGAGGTGAACAATTTTTCTTTGTGAATGACAGGTATATAAAAAGCGGTTATCTTCATCATGCTGTAATGTCAGCTTATGAAGGTTTACTTTCTGCTGGTTCACAACCAACTTATTTTATTTATTTAAATGTTCCGCCAAATACCATAGATATTAACATTCATCCAACCAAAACCGAAATAAAATTTGACGATGAACATGCTCTATATGCAATTTTGAGATCAACAATAAAACATAGTTTAGGACAATTTAATGTAGTTCCTGCACTAGATTTTGATAGAGATCCAAATTTAGACACACCATATCAATATAAAAATGCAACTGCCAATTATCCAAAAGTTGAAGTAGACAATAGTTACAATCCGTTTGCTGATGAGAAAAGTACAAAACACTTTTCTGGAAGTTCTACTTATAAAAAGCATGAAGTTGCTATAGCAAATTGGGAAAGTTTGTATGTAGGATTGAAACAAGATACTTTAGAAGTTGAAAATTTTTCATTTGAAAATGAAGAAGTTACAGCATCATTATTTGACGATAAAGAAGAAGAACATACTATTAAAAGAACCTACCAAATTCATAAAAAATATATTGTAA